>NZ_VKHT01000390.1 GCF_014141535.1 Streptomyces alkaliphilus
CCCTGCTACGCCGAGCGGGCCGTGCCCGATTTGTCCTGGCGGATGGGCACCTGGGTGGATCTCACGGGCGGGCGGATCGTCATCTCCGGTCACTCCCAGGGCAGCGTCCTGGCGGCGGCCGCGGTGTGGCAACTGGACGCGCCCACCCGCAGCCGCGTCGCCCTGCTCACCCACGGCTCCCCGCTGCACCGCCTGTACGGTCGCTGGTTCCCCCGCTACTTCGGCCCCACCGCCCTGCGCTCGCTCCGCGACGACCTGCGTTGTTGGCGAAATCTGTGGCGGGAGACCGATCCCATCGGCGGTCCGGTACGGGTGACCGGGGACGACCCACCGGTGGACAGGGGCGCCCTGCTGGACCCCCGTCACTACGGTCGCAACCTGCTCAGTCCGCTGCCCGCCCCCCTCCTGGGGCACGGGGACTACGCCGACGACCCCGCCTACCGGTTGGAACGGGCCCGGCTGCACGCCCTGTTGCTGGGTGAGGCCGGGGTCGGCGCCCCGGGCGGCACCGACCCGCGGGCGGCGCCGGGTGTTCCCCCGGCCCCTCGGGTGGCGGTGGACGGCGACGCCACGACCGTGCCCGATCCACCCGCCGGTCGGGGCGGGGACGAGACCTGAACGCCGACCGGCCCGGCGGCGGGGTGCCGTCGGGCCGGTCGGTGGTCGGGACGGAAGGGGACCCGCCCCGGTTCACGGTCGGGGCGGCAGATCCTCCGGCAGCAGGAGCGTCAGGTCCTCGGTGGTGGGCTCCTCCACCCGGGCCACCCGCCCCGCGTGTCGTTCCACCATGGCCTCGAAGGTCTGCCGGGCGGTGCGCCCGTTGCCGAAGGCGGGACCGCGCGGGATGGCGGCGAAGTGCGTCAGCAGCGCCGCGTCGGTCCCCTCGGCCAGACCGTACTGCTGCTCGGCCGCCTGCTGCTCCACGATGCTCAGCAGCTGATCCGGCGAGTAGTCGGTGAAGGTGATGGTGCGGGAGAAGCGGGACGCGACCCCCGGGTTGACCGCCAGGAAGCGATCCATCTCCG
The DNA here is from genome assembly GCF_014141535.1 of Streptomyces alkaliphilus. Taxonomy (GTDB): domain Bacteria; phylum Actinomycetota; class Actinomycetes; order Streptomycetales; family Streptomycetaceae; genus Streptomyces; species Streptomyces alkaliphilus. The sequence goes on from NZ_VKHT01000390.1 coordinate 1,026, forward strand.
CGGTGTAGCCCGCGACGATGACCACCACCTCGTCCCGGTGATCCTCCATGAGCTTCACCAGGGTGTCGATCGCCTCCCGGCCGAAGTCCCGCCCCGCGTCCTCGGGGGAGAGGGCGTACGCCTCGTCGATGAACAACACTCCGCCGCGCGCCCGGTCGAACGCCTCCTGGGTCCGGATCGCGGTGGAGCCGATGTGTTCCCCGACCAGATCGACCCGGGAGACCTCGATCAGGTGACCGCGCTCCAACACCCCCAGGGAGGCCAGGATCTCGCCGTACAACCGGGCCACGGTCGTCTTGCCCGTTCCCGGGGAGCCGGTGAACACCAGGTGTCGACGGGCCGAGGCGGCCTTGAGCCCCGCCCGTTCCCGGCGACGGCCGACCTCGATCATGTCGATCAGCGCCCGCACCTCCCGCTTCACGGTCTCCAGGCCGATCAGGCGCTCCAGTTCGCCCAGGACCTCCTCGGAGTCCCGAACGGCCGGGGTGTCGCCACCGGCTGCCCCCGGCTCCCCGCCGGTGACGGCCCCCGCCGCTCCCACCGGTGGGCCCGGCTCGCCGGTGGGAGCGGCGGCGGTTCCCCCGCTCCCACCGGGGGTGGGCAACGCCTCGGGAGGCGGCATCAGCAGCCCGCCGACCGGCTCCCCTCCGGTGCCCCCGCCTCCGGAGGCCCCGGAGGCGGGGGCCGGGACCGTGTCACGGGCCCGACTCTCGTCGCTGCGGCACCCGCTCAGCTCCGCCGCTCCCTCGGCCACCGCGTAGCCCCCGCGGGCGCAGCGCTCGGTGCGGCACCCCCGCAGGACCGCCCGGCTGCCCTCGGTGACGTGGAAGCCGTACCCCCGGGAGTCCCCGACCCGACAGTTCTCGAAAACCCCCCGTCCGGCGGCGGAGACGTAGAACCCGGCCTCGACCGGGCCGGTGACCGAGCAGTCGGAGATCGAGGGATCGGCCTCCTTGCTGACGATCACGCCGGTGGTGACCCCCCGCACGGCGCAACCGGTGACGGTGCCGCCGCTGCCGGGGTCGCGGAACCAGATCGCCGTGCCGATGTCCTCGAAGCGGCAGGAGTCCAACCGCACCGCCGCGCCGTCGCTCACCGAGACGGCCGAACCGCGCACGTCCCGGATCTCGCTGTCCACCACGTCGGCCCGGGACCCCGGGTCCAGGACGAAGAGCGCGTCGGGGACGTCGTGCAGGCGGGATGCCTCCAACACCGCCGTCGCGCCGTCACTCACCCACACCGCGGGATACTCGCCGGTCCCGTGTGAGATCTCGCAGAGGTGCGCGTCCACATGGGTGCCCGGATCCCACACCGACAACCCGTTGCGGCCGAAGCCGGAAAGGGTTGAGCGCACCAGGGTCAGCACGGAACGCGAGCGCAGATCCACGCCGTTCTCCGGCACATCGGTGATCGTGCCGTCGGCGAGGGTGAGGACGGCTCCACCCTCCATGGCCACGCCGTCACCGGTCGTGCCGGAGATTCGGCATTCCCCGAGGTGCGCGGTCGCCCGGTCGGCGAGCCGCACCCCGGGACCGCGGACACCGGAGAACGAGCACCGCGCGGCGTCCACCGCGGCCTCCGACCCGGTGACCGCCAGGCCCGCTCCCTCCGCCCGCTCCACCCGGCATGCCTCGAGCCGTACATGGGCCGGGCCCCGTACCGCCACACCCACCCGGCCCGCCGAGACGACACATTCCCCGAACAGACCACCGGCCTCCTCACAGACGGAGATCCCCGTCCCGGCGGGGTTGTCCACGGAGCATTCGCGCACGGTCGGCCGCGCCCCGCCGCGCACCTCGATGCCGGCGGCGGAAGAGGTGTGCACCCGCAACCGGGTCAGTTCCGGACTGCTGTTCTCCACCAGCACGGCCGGAACGGTGACGTCCTGGCCCTCCACGCGCAGACCGCTGACCGTGGCGGGGCCCCGCACGGTCAGCGGGACCCCCTCGGGCGGGGCGAGACGGGCGGGCGCGTCGCCGGGCTCCTCGGGGCCCCGGAGGGTGACGGCCCCGGAAAGCACCACGTTCTCCCGGTACACGCCGGGGGAGAGCACCAGCACGTCCCCATCGGCCGCGACCGACAACGCCTCGGCGACCGTGGGGTAGGAAGCGGTTCGCCGCCGCCAGCGGGAACTGCCGGCGTGCGTCACCTGTACGGAACCCTCTGCCATCAAGTGTCGTGCCCCAGTCGGTCGATCGGCGGATCAGCGCGGACGCGCGTACGCGGCCGCGGGGTGATGGGGCACCACGGTAGCGCGCACCGGACCGATCGAATGACCGGACGGCCCGGTCCCCGGGGCGGGGCGGGATCGGGAGAAGATGGCCCTCGGTGTCGCTTTCGTGGCGATGTGTCGGTGGGGCCGGGAGGGATGATGGTACCCCTCGCCATTCCGAACAATTCCCGAATTCCCTTTCACTTTTGAGTGATTGCCCTCACGCTTCCGGGGTCGTTACCTTTTCCGTGCGTTCGCGTCCCGCGTTCGCGTACAGGGAGTTCATCTCCGGCTCCGGTCGGAGGAAAGGCGGGCATTCCATTATGGCGACCTCGGTCGAACCGACATCCGAGCAGCGGGCGGACCGGGCCCGCCTCAGTTTGGCGACGGAAGCCGCTCGCACTCTGGCCTCCACCACCAAGACACCTCCGCAGATGCAGGGAATCACCTCCCGGTGGCTGCTCAAGGTGCTTCCGTGGGTCCAGGTCTCCGGAGGCGCCTTCCGGGTGAATCGACGGCTCGGCCACACGCTGGGCAACGGCCGGGTGGAGTTCGTCTCCACCGGCGCGCAGGTGCGGGTCATCCCCGCCGAACTCACCGAACTGCCCCTGCTGCGGGGGTACGAGGACCCGGAAGTCCTCCGGGAGTTGGCCGACGGATGCGTCCAGCGCGACTTCGTCGCCGGTGAGGTGATCTTCGAGGCCGGTTCCCCCGCCGATGCCGTGGTGCTGGTGGCGCACGGCAAGCTCAGCCGTCGTGCCAGCGGTCCGTACGACTCCGAGGCCGAGCTGGGAGTGGTCGCCGACGGGGACTTCGTCGACGACCGGGTGCTGGCCGAGGGGGGGACGGGGGAGCCCGACCGGCGGGAGTTCTCCCTCACCTCGCTGACCGGCGGCACCGTCCTGCTGCTGCCCCGCGACCACTTCCGCGCGGTGGTGGAGCGAGCCCCCTCCCTCGCCTCCCACCTGGAACGGGCCGTCGACTCGTGGACCGGCCGCACGGAGGAGGGGGAGGCGGAGATCGAGTTGGCCTCCGGTCACCACGGGGAGCCGGAACTGCCGGGGACCTTCGTGGACTACGACCTGGCCCCGCGCGAGTACGAGTTGAGTGTCGCGCAGACGGTGCTGCGGGTGCACACCCGGGTGGCCGATCTCTACAACGAGCCGATGAACCAGCTTCAGGAGCAGATCCGGCTGACGGTGGAGGCGCTCCGTGAGCGCCAGGAGCACGAGATGGTCAACAGCCGGGAGTTCGGCCTGTTGCACAACGCGGACCTGCGTCAACG
>NZ_VKHT01000391.1 GCF_014141535.1 Streptomyces alkaliphilus
GGATACGGCCCGCCCCCGCCGCCCGGCCCCGGATACGGACCCGGCTTCGGCGCGCCCGGTGACGCCTACGCCCACAACCCCTACGGCGGACCCGGCGGCGCCCGTGACCCGCTGGAGGGGATGCCGCCGCTCGCCCCGCTCGGCCGCCGGTTCCTCGCCCGGGTGGCGGACTGGTTGATCGTCGCGATCCCGGTCGGCCTCATCACCCTGCCGTGGGCGTTCGACGGCGACGGGGGTCTCACGGGGGGCCTTGTCTACCTGCTGGTGTACTTCGTGTACGAAGGACTGATGCTCACCACCCGGGGACAGACGCTGGGCAAGATGCTGCTCGGCATCCGGGTCGCGAGGCTCGACAACGGCGCCGTCCCGGCCGGCAATCCCGGATGGATCCGCGCGGCCGTCTACTCGCTGCCGCAGCTGGTGCCCTGTCTCGGCACGCTCTTCTGGCTGTGGAACGTCCTCACCTGCACCTGGGACCGGCCCTACCGGCAGTGTCTGCACGACAAGGCGGCCCGGACGGTGGTCGTCCGGGCGGGGTGACGCCGGGGCCGGAACGCCGTGCGGCGGCCCGGCCCCGGACGCTCAGACCCGTACGGCGTGCGGCCGGTCGGCGGCGACCCGCTCCGTGTCCGCCGGGGCGCCGGCGGAGGAGGGGAGGGTGGAGTGCGGCGCGGGCGCCCCGTCGACGGCGGTCGACGTCGCCCGGGCCCCGGCCCGCAGCCCCGGCCGCGCGGCGACCAGTACGCCGAGCGCCAGTGCGAGGACCGTCATCGTGCCGACCGCCCAGCCGGGTGCCGAGGGGAAGAGGAGAACCATCGGGAGAGTGGCGCCGACAACGGCGGCCGACCCGTGGACGACCTGCGCGGGACTCGGATGCGGCATGGCGGATTCCGTCCTGGGGGGATGAGGGTGCACGGCGGCCGACCGGAGGGGGTCCCGGTCGGGCCCTACGGGCCTCGATGCCCGTGGGGGATCGGCGGTAAGCGTGCGCCGATCCGCGCGGCGGGTGCACGGGGGGCGCACGGCATCATGTGCCAACAGGATCCACACGCACGGTAGTTGCCCGAATGCCGGTGGGCAAGACGGTGACCGGTTCCCGGACGGTGACGAAAGCCCCGGGGCTTTCGTCACCGATTCGCCGCAGTGCCCGGGAGCCGCTGTTCGCCCAGGTCGGGGGCGGATGTGAGAAAGACCCTGGCGGTGGTGGCGGGCTCCGGCCAGGATGTGGCGGTCGGCGTGGAAGCCGGTGTCGCACGCCCGGTCGCACGGCCCGGGCGTGCCGTGTGACGAGCGGAGGGAGATTCCGGTGCCCGATGGTGGATGGGTCCGTCAGCCCGACGGCAGCGTCGTGGTGGCGCTGTCCCTGCCCCGCCCCGGGGCGGGATCCGGGGTGCGCCCCGATGGCGCCGAGCAGGAGCGGGTGCGGGTCCTGGTGCACGCCCGCAACCGCGCCCGGGCCCTGACCCGCCTGCGCAATCTGGGCCTGCGGGCGGTCTACCTGCGGGGCAACGCCTCGCCTCCCACACCGGACGAGATCACGGCGGTGCTGCACCATCCGGAGGGACTGTTGTGGCGGTGCCCCGCCGCCCGCCCGGCCGACCCCTGGCGGCCGATGGGGGCCCTGCTGCGTTCCCGCTGACCCCCGGCCGGGGCCGTTCCCCGGCCGGGGTCAGCCGGCGGGGACCGGCGGGGTGCCGGAGAGTTCCACGCCGGCCTCCCGCATCTCCTCCAACGCCCGCTCGACCGTGTGCGGGGCCACCCCGGCGGTGAGGTCGAGCAGCACCCGGGTACGGAAGCCCTCCCGGGCCGCGTCCAGGGCGGTGGCCCGCACGCAGTGGTCGGTGGCGATGCCGACCACGTCCACCTCGGTCACCCCGCGGGCCCGCAGCCACTCCGCGGGGCCGACGCCGTTCTCCTCCGTGCCCTCGAAACCGCTGTAGGCGGCGGAGTAGGCGCCCTTGTCGAAGCAGGTCTCCACGGCGCCCGAGGTGACGGCGGGGGCGAAGTTGGGGTGGAACCCCACGCCCTCGGTTCCGGCCACGCAGTGCGCCGGCCAGGACTCCACGAAGTCCGGGGCCTTTGAGAAGTGGTCGCCGGGGGAGATGTGGTGGTCGCGGGTGGCGATGATGTGGCGGTAGCCCGGACCGGCGGCGCCGATCAGGTCGGTGATGGCGGCGGCCACGGCGCCGCCGCCGGTCACGGCGAGGCTGCCGCCCTCGCAGAAGTCGTTCTGGACGTCGACGACGATCAGTGCGCGGTGCATGGATGCGGACCTCGTTTCCTCTCGTGCGGACCCGGTGGGCGGGCCGGTGGTTCCGGCCGGGTCCGGGTGCTCCGTCCTCCGCCCGCTCGCGGTGGTGCGCCGGCGGGCGGCGCACGCGCCCCGAGCGGGTTGCGCGCGGGTTCCTCGCGCGGATTCCCCGTGCGGACTCGGGATGCGGGGTGCGGGGTGCGGGCCCGGGGTCTCCCGGTCCCCCTGTTCAACTACTCCGTTCGAGTGAAGTGTGCCCCGGAAAGCGGGCGCCGCCCCCTCCCGCCGGGGAGCCGCGCGGACTCCGGCTCCCGGGGCTCAGCGGTATTCGGTGAGCAGGACCGGTTCCCCCCGCGAGAGCTGACCGGCCGAGAGCGGCAGGCGCTCAAGGGCCTCCCGGTGGCGCTTCCGGGCCGCCGAGGGCGGCTCCGCCCCCACGATCTCCCCACCGCGGACCAGCTCCACCTGGATCAGGTCCCCGGCCAACTCCTCCGGGACCGGACCGGTGCCGACGATCTCCGTGGTGGGCACGCCGTCGGGGCCGGCGGGGCGGGCGCCCCACTTGACGCCGCCGATGGAGAGCTTGCCGCCGGCCGACTTCTTGGCCACCGGCACCAGCGGCGTGTCCGGGGCCTCGCCGCCGGCGCGGGCGACCAGCTTGTAGACCATCGAGCAGGTGGGGTGACCGCTGCCGGTGACCAGCTGGGTGCCGACGCCGTAGGCGTCCACCGGGGCGGCGGCCAGGGAGGCGATGGCGTACTCGTCGAGGTCGCTGGTCACCACGATGCGGGTGTCGCGCGCCCCGAGTTCGTCGAGTTGGCGACGGACCCGGTGGGCGACGAGCAGCAGGTCGCCGGAGTCGATGCGCACGGCGCCCAACTCCGGACCGGCGATCTCCACGGCGGCCCGGACGGCCTCGGCGACGTCGTAGGTGTCCACCAGGAGGGTGGTGCCCCGGCCGAGCGAGTCCACCTGGGCGCGGAAGGCGTCCCGCTCGGTGTCGTGCAGCAGGGTGAACGCGTGGGCGCTGGTGCCGACGGTGGGGATGCCGTGGCGGTAGCCGGCCGCGAGGTTGGAGGTGGTGTCGAAGCCGCCGATGAAGGCGGCCCGGGAGGCGGCCACGGCGGCCAGCTCGTGGGTGCGGCGGGCCCCCATCTCGATCAACGAGCGGCCCCGGGCGGCGATGGCCATCCGGGAGGCGGCGGCGGCGACCGCGGAGTCGTGGTTGAGGACGGAGAGCACGACGGTCTCCAGCAGCACGCACTCGGCGAAGGTGCCGGTCACCCGCAGGATGGGGGAGCCGGGGAAGTACACCTCGCCCTCGGGGTAGCCGTGGACGTCGCCGGTGAAGCGGTATTCGGCCAGCCACTGCAGGGTGGGGCCGTCCACCACGCCGGTGCGGTCCAGGAACTCCAGCTGGTCCTGCTCGAAGCGGAAGTTGGCGATGGCGTCCAGGACGCGCCCGGTGCCCGCGACCACGCCGTATCGGCGGCCCTCCGGGAGGCGTCGGGTGAAGACCTCGAAGACCGAGTGGCGGTGGGCGGTGCCGGCCCGCAGAGCGGCGCGGAGCATGGTCAGCTCGTAGTGGTCGGTGAAGAGCGCGGTGGAGGGCACGGCCACCGACAGCCCCGAGGGTCCGTGGTTCATGGGATCAGCGTAACGCCTATTCGTCAGTTTGACGATATCGATCGGGTCCGGGTGTCCGACGGGTGAGAACCCCGGGAACCGAACGGCGGTGCGCGGGGGCGTTCCGGGCCGGCAGCATGGGGGTGAGGACGATCACGTGTCGGTCGCGCCCCGGGGCCGGACCCCGTGTCCGGTGTCCCGGGGTGTCGGCCCCGGGGTGGGGCCGGGGCGGACCGATCGGTCGGCCCCGCGCGCCGACCGGCGGCGCGCCTCCGCCCGGGCGGAGGCGGCCGGGTGGTGATCGGCCGGACGGACCGAGCAAGTCGAACGAGCGATGAGGTTGCCGTGAGTGCCATCCCGCTGGAGGTCGAGCGCACGGAATCGGAGGGGGCGCCCGCGGAGGTGCCCTCGCCGGAGGTCCCCTGGGTCACGGTGGTCCACAACGACCCCGTGAATCTCATGAGTTACGTGACCTACGTGTTCCAGACGTACTTCGGGTACCCCAAGGACAAGGCGAAGCGGTTGATGCTGGACGTGCACCACAAGGGGCGCGCCGTGGTCTCCAGTGGCAGCCGTGAGGAGATGGAGCGAGATGTGCAGGCGATGCACGGCTATGGGCTGTGGGCGACGCTGCAGCGGGAC
>NZ_VKHT01000392.1 GCF_014141535.1 Streptomyces alkaliphilus
GCCCACCGCCTCGCCCCCGGCGGCCTCCGTGTCGGGGCCCGCGCGGCTTCCGGTGACCGGCGCGGCCGCGCTCGCCGACGCCACCGGCTCCGACACCGCTCTGCGCCGTTTCCTGCACGGACTGCCCGGCGTCGACGCCGTCGGCCTGGAGGCCCGCGCCGCCGCCCTGCGCACCCGTTCGATCAAGACCTCCGCCAAGGCGTACGCCATCGACCTGGCGATCTCCATGATCGACCTCACCACCCTCGAGGGCGCGGACACGCCCGGCCGGGTGCGCTCGCTGTGCGCCAAGGCCCTGCGCCCCGACCCCTCCGACCCCTCCGTGCCCCGGGTGGCGGCGGTGTGCGTCTATCCCGACCTCGTGGAGGAGGCCCGGGCCGCGGTGGCCGGGTCCGGGGTGGCGGTCGCCTCCGTGGCCACCGCCTTCCCCGCCGGTCGCGCGCCGCTGTCGGTCCGCCTGGCGGACACCCGGGAGGCGGTGGCCGCCGGGGCCGACGAGATCGACATGGTGATCGACCGGGGCGCCTTCCTCTCCGGCCGGTACCTGAAGGTCTTCGAGGACATCCGCGCCGTGAAGGAGGCGTGTGCCCGCCCGGACGGCCCGGACGCCCACCTGAAGGTGATCCTGGAGAACGGCGAGCTGGGCGGCTACGACGCCATCCGCCGCGCCTCCTGGCTGGCGATGCTGGCCGGCGCCGACTTCATCAAGACCTCCACCGGGAAGGTCGCGGTCAACGCCACCCCCGCCAACACCCTGTTGATGCTGCAGGCGGTCCGGGACTTCCGCGCGGCCGGAGGCGGCACGGTCGGCGTGAAGCCCGCCGGCGGCATCCGGACCACCAAGGACGCCATCGGCTACCTGGTGATGGTCAACGAGACCGCCGGCCCCGGCCACCTGACCCCCCGGTGGTTCCGCTTCGGCGCCTCGAGCCTGCTCAACGACCTGTTGATGCAGCGCCGCAAACTGCGCACCGGACGCTACTCCGGCTCCGACGACGTGACGGTGGACTGACCCGCGATGACAGCGAAGAAGAAGCAGCACGCCCCGGACGGGGCGGTGGACCGGGCCGACGCCGGGGCGCCGGACGCGCCGTTCGGGTACGCCCCCGCCCCCGAGTCCCGCTCCGTGGTGGAGATCCCCTCCTCGCAGGGGCTGTTCATCGACGGCCGGTTCCGCGAGGCCGCCGACGGCCGCACCCTGAAGTCCCTCTCGCCCGCCTCCGAGGAGGTGCTGTGCGAGGTCTCGCACGGCGGTGCCGAGGACGTGGCGCAGGCGGTGCGGGCGGCCCGGGCGGCCTTCCCCGCCTGGTCGGAGCTGCCCGGCTCCCGGCGCGCGGCGTACCTGTTCCGGATCGCGCGCCTGATCCAGGAGCGCTCCCGCGAGCTGGCCGTGTTGGAGACCCTGGACAACGGCAAGCCGATCCGGGAGACCCGCGACGTGGACCTGCCCCTGGTGGCGGCCCACTTCTTCTACTACGCGGGATGGGCCGACAAACTGGCGCACGCCGGTTTCGGCCCGAACCCGCGCCCGCTGGGCGTGGCCGCACAGGTGATCCCGTGGAACTTCCCGCTGCTGATGCTGGCCTGGAAGGTGGCGCCCGCGCTGGCGGCGGGCAACACGGTGGTGCTCAAACCGGCCGAGACCACCCCGCTGGGGGCGTTGTTCTTCGCCGAGATCTGCCAACAGGCCGGGCTGCCCGCCGGCGTGGTCAACATCGTCACCGGTGACGGCACCACCGGCGCGGCGCTGGTCTCGCACCCCGACGTGAACAAGGTGGCCTTCACAGGATCGACCGCCGTGGGTCGGGAGATCGCCCGGACGGTCGCCGGCACCGACAAGCGACTCACCCTCGAACTGGGCGGCAAGGGCGCGAACATCGTCTTCGACGACGCCCCGATCGACCAGGCGGTGGAGGGGATCGTCGGCGGCATCTGGTTCAACCAGGGCCAGGTGTGCTGTGCCGGGAGCCGGCTGTTGGTCCAGGAGTCGATCCACGACGAGGTGATGGAGGCGCTCCGGGCCCGGGTCGCCACGCTCCGGGTGGGCGATCCCCTGGACAAGAACACCGACATCGGTGCCATCAACTCCCCCGAGCAGCTGGCCCGCATCACGGAGCTGGCCGAGGCAGGCGAGGCGGAGGGCGCGCGGCGCTGGTCGCCGCCGTGCGAACTGCCCGAGAAGGGTTGGTGGTTCCCGCCGACCGTCTTCACGGGCGTGAGCCAGACCCACCGGATCGCCCGGGAGGAGATCTTCGGGCCGGTGCTGTCGGTGCTCACCTTCCGCACGGCGGACGAGGCGGTGGCCAAGGCCAACAACACCACCTACGGCCTGTCCGCCGGCATCTGGACCGAGAAGGGCTCGCGGATCCTGGAGATCGCCGGACGGCTGCGCGCCGGCGTGGTGTGGGCCAACACGTTCAACAAGTTCGACCCCACCTCGCCGTTCGGCGGCTACCGGGAGTCGGGATACGGCCGCGAGGGCGGTCGGCACGGTCTGGAGGCGTACCTCGATGTCCAAGGCTGAGTCCAAGGCCGGATCCAAGGCCGAGAAGCGCGGGAGGTCCGCGAAGGACGCGGGGACCGCCAAGGCCGCCGAGGTCCTGACGGATGAGCACGGCGGCCGCCCCGCCGTACTCAAGACATACAAGCTCTTCGTGGGCGGGAAGTTCCCGCGCTCCGAGAGCGGACGGGTGTACCGGGTGACGGATCCGGACGGGACCTGGCTGGCCAATCCGCCGCTGTCCTCCCGCAAGGACGCGCGGGACGCGGTGGTCGCCGCGCGCAAGGCGTTCCCGGGCTGGTCCGGGGCGACCGCCTACAACCGGGGCCAGGTGCTGTACCGGGTGGCCGAGATGTTGGAGGGGCGGCGGGAGCAGTTCGCCTCCGAGGTGGCCCGGGCCGAGGGGCTGTCCCACCGCCGGGCCGTCGAGCAGGTGGAGACGGCCGTCGACCGTTGGGTGTGGTACGCCGGGTGGGCGGACAAGCTGGCCCAGGTGGTGGGCAACGCCAACCCGGTCGCCGGCCCGTACTTCAACCTCTCGGTGCCCGAACCGACGGGGGTGGTGGCGGTGTTCGCGCCGGCCGGCTCCTCCCTGCTGGGCGCGGTCTCGGTGCTGGCGCCGGTGATCGTGAGCGGTAACACGGCGGTGCTGGTGGCCGACGAGCGGACGCCGCTGCCCGCCCTCTCACTGGCGGAGGTGCTGGCCACCTCGGACGTGCCGGGGGGTGTGGTCAACGTTCTCTCCGGCCGGGCCGGGGAGTTGGGTCCCCCGCTGGCCGCGCACCGGGACGTGAACGCGATCGACCTGACCGGCATCGCCGACACCGACCTGGCGACGGAGCTGGAGCGGGAGGCCGCGGAGAACCTCAAGCGCGTGGTGCGGCCGGTCCGTTCCGCCGACGGGACCGTCGCCCCACCCGCCGACGTGGTCGGGGAGGGCGATCCGGGCACGAGCCGGATGACGCCGTTCCTGGAGATCAAGACGGTCTGGCACCCGATGGGTGTGTGATCGCCCGCCCGGGGGGCGGGGTGTCGGGATCCCGACACCCCGCCTCCCGGGCGCCCGCCGGGCTCGGGGATCCGCCGGTCCCGAGGGCCCCCGGAACCCCGGGGGAACGTGGTGAACGGCACCCGTCCCGGGGATGAACACCGCCGCCCCGTACGGGACAATGGTGTTCCGTGACCGAGCTCGCACCGGGGCCGCCCGGGCCCGTCGCCTCCACCGTTCCCGCGCCGATCCCCGTTCCCGGTCCGGCCGTCGAGCCCTCACCGGCGTTCCCGGCGCCCCCGTCGGAGCCGGTCGACGAGCGGCCCGCGGCCGTCACGCGGGTGGTGTTGCTCACCGGTCCCTCCGGCGCCGGCAAGTCCCGACTCGCCGCCGAGAGCGGCCTGCCGGTGCTGCGGCTCGACGACTTCTACCGCGACGGCGACGACCCGGCCCTCCCCCGCCTGCCCGGCGGGGCCGTGGACTGGGACCATCCCGATTCCTGGGACGCGCGGGCCGCCGCCGCGGCGCTGCTCGAGCTGTGCGCCCGGGGGCGGACCCGGTCACCGGTCTACGACATCGGGCTCAGCGCCCGCACCGGCGAGCGGGAATTCGTCCCGGACGGGGCGAGGTGCGTGATCGCCGAGGGCATCTTCGCGGCCGAACTCGTGGCCGTCTGCGCGCGGGAGGGCATCCTCGCCGACGCGCTGTGCCTGCGGAACCGTCCCTCGACCACCTTCCGCCGCCGCCTGCTGCGCGACGTGCGGCAGAGCCGCAAACCGCTGCTCTTCCTGCTGCGGCGCGGCTGGGCCCTGTGGCGGGCCGAGGCGGACATCGTGCGCGGGCAGGAGCGCCTGGGAGCGCGGCCGTGCGGTCGTGACGAGGCTCTGCGACGCATCCTCCGGGCCGCGAACGCCACCGCCGTCGACACGGGGGCGCCCGGCCCCCGTTGACGGGCCGGGTACGGGCGGACGCGGGGCCCGGCCGAACCCCCCGGTCGGACCGAACCCCGCGCACTTCCCCC
>NZ_VKHT01000393.1 GCF_014141535.1 Streptomyces alkaliphilus
CACCGGCCCTCCGGCCCGCTCCGGGCCACGGCGGTCGGGTCACAGCACCAGACTGAGCAGGGTCGGGGCCGCCTGCCGGTTCAGGGTCTCGGCCGCCTCCCGCAGTCGGTACCCCTGGCGCAACGGAAGGGAGAGCGCCAGGCACCCCACCGAGGCCCCGGCGGTCAGCGGCACCGCCGCGCAGACGGTGCCCACCGCGTACTCCTGGAGGTCCAGCATCGGCATGCTCGCCGGGTGGTGGTCCAGGGTGGTGAGCAGGGCCCGGCGGTCGGTGATGGTCCGGGAGGTGAGGCGGGCGACCCGGTGCCGGGAGAAGTGATCCCGGCGGCCGTCGTGGTCGAGCTGGCCCAGCAGGCACTTGCCGATCGCGGTGGCGTGCGCGGCGGAGCGGAACTCCACCCACTGGTCGACCGCCGGCATCTCCGGCGTGGAGCTGACGTGCGGCACGGTCATCTCGCCGTCGGTGTACCGCCCGATGTAGACGGCGGCGCCGACCTCGCACCGCAGTCGGTCCAGGGACTGCCGCAGCTTCTCCTCGCGGGCGCGTCGCCGGTCGCCGCCGGAGTTCAGCAGGGCCATCGCCTCACCGCTGGTCCAGCTGCCGTCCCGCAGCCGGTGGATGTACCCCTCCTGCTGCAACAGTCGCAACAGCTCACCCAGTCGGTCGGGTGGCAGACCCGTGCGCCGGGTCAGCTCCGCCTCCAGTGCCCCCTCGGAACTCTCGGCGATCGTCTCCAGCAGGCGCAGTGCGTACCGGACCGAATGGAAGGGGGCGGCCACCCCGGACCTGAGCGCCACAGCGTCCTCCCTGGGGACTCGCGGTTATCCGCCGTGCCGATGACTGTCCACCAGATTAACCGCCGACCGGCGGCGGGGGCACACCATCGGCGGTGTTACCCGGGCGGAATCGGCGCGCCCGACCCCCGGGACAGCGATCCCCCCGGGGGCACGGGCACGAGAACCGGCGGGCGGGGGCGCCGCGCCGGCGGGGTGTCACCGCGCTACTGCACGCTGCGCAGGAAATCCCGGGTGCGCTGGTGGCGCGGGTCGCCGAACAACTGCTCCGGTGGCGCGGCCTCCACGATCCTGCCCTTGTCGAACATCATGACGCAGTCCGAGATGTCCCTGGCGAAGGACATCTCGTGCGTCACGCACAGCATCGTGATCTCCGTGCTGTGCGCGACGTCCCGCAACACGTCCAGCACGCCCGCCACCAGCTCGGGGTCGAGCGCGGAGGTGACCTCGTCCAGCAGCAGCACCTTGGGCCGCATCGCCAACGCCCGGGCGATGGCCACCCGCTGCTGCTGGCCGCCGGAGAGCTGGGTGGGGTACTTGTCGATGTGCTCGGTCAGACCGACCAGCTCGATCAGGTCCCTGGCCCGGGCCTCCGCCTCGTCCTTCGACAGCCCCAGCACGTGCACCGGAGCCTCGGTGACGTTGCGCAGCACCTTCATGTTGGGGAAGAGGTTGAACTGCTGGAAGACCATGCCGATCTTCTTGCGCACCTCCCGGACGTGCTTCTCCCCGGCGGGGACCAGCTTCCCGTGGCGTTCCTCGTGCGTGAGGTGCTCGCCGTCGACCGTGATGGTGCCCTCGTCGGGCTTCACCAGGGTCATCAACAGTCGCAGGATCGTCGTCTTGCCCGATCCCGAGGGGCCGATCAGGGTGACGTGCTTGCGCGGGTACACCGAGAAGCACAGGTCGTCCAGGACGGTCAGCTCCCCGAACCGCTTGGTCACGTCCTGGAAGCGGATCAGCTCCGGGCCGTCCTCGCGCCGGCCGTCACCGGCTCCCGGCACGGCCTCGGGTGTCGTGGCGTCCCCCGCCGGCCGGGCGGGGTCGTCCTGCGGGGTGCTCTGCGGGGTGTCCACCGTGGTCTCCGTGGTCGCTCTCGGGTCCGTGGTCGTTCGCGGCCGGCTCGGAGATCCGGACCGGTCGGGGGGTGGCTCGGCGGTCGGTCCGCCGGATGGCTCAATGGGTGGCAAGACGACGCTCCAGGGCTCGGATCAACAGCGAGGCCGGATAGGCGACCAGCACGAAGGCGATGCCGACCACCGTGTACGGCTCCATGAAGCGGAAGGTCTCGGTGCCGAAGGCACGCGCCTCGCCGAGCATCTCCATCAGCCCGATGGTCGCGATCAGCGGCGTCTCCTTGAGCATGGCGATCACGTAGTTGCCCAGCGCCGGCACGCTGCGCCGGAAGGCCTGCGGCAGGATCACCGACTGCCAGGTGCGGCGCGGTGACATGCTCAGCGCGTGCGCCGCCTCCCACTGGCCGACCGGCACCGCCTCGATGCCGGCGCGGTAGACCTCCATCGTGTAGGTCGAGTAGTGCAGGCCCAGGCCGATGGCGCCGGCCACCATGACCGGCACGGTCGGACCCCACTCGGGCAGCACGAAGAACAGGAAGAAGAGCTGCACCAGCAACGGGGTGTTGCGGACGAACTCGGTGAATCCCAGCACCGGCCAGCGCACGAAGGCCGGGCCGCGCACCGCGATGGCCCACACCAGACCCAGCGAGAAGGCGATGAGGGTGCCCCAGGCCAGTGCCTGGAGCGTGGTCAGCAGGCCGCTCCAGAAGTAGGGCATGAAGTCGGCGACGACTCCCCAGTCCCAGTTCACGCGTTCACACCCCCCATCGCACGGGTGTCACCGGCGGCGCCGGGCGAGCCCGCCCCGCGCTTGCGGAACAGCGGCACCCGCTCCGGCTCCTGACCGATGCCCTTCTTGGCCTGCCGTTCCACCACGCGCATCCCACGGGTGATGGCGAAGGCCAGGATGAAGTACATGACCAGCAGCAGGGTGTAGACCGGCGCGTTGTCACCGGTGGAGAGCCGGATCACGTTCCCGGCGAAGGCCAGGTCGGAGACCGAGATCACGGACACCAGCGCGGTGCCCTTGAGCAGTTCGATGGCCAACGCGTTGAGCGGCGCCACCATCTCCGGCCACGCCTGCGGGAACTCCACCCGGCGCAGCCGCTGCATCGGGGTGAAGCTCAGCGCGATACCGGCCTCCCGCTGGGCGACCGGCACGGCGGCCAGCGCCCCGCGCACGATCTCCGAGCCGTAGGCCCCGTAGGTCAGGCCGAGCGCCAGCACACCCGCCCACATCGGCACCAGTTGGTAGCCGAACATCAGCGGGAAGGCGAAGGCGAACCAGAACAACATCACCAGGGCGGAGGTGCCCCGGAAGATCTCGAAGTAGGCCCCGGACAGGAAGCGCACGATCCACCAGCGGGAGGTGCGCAGTGTGCCGATGGCCAGGGAGACCGCGAAGGCCAGGGCGGCGCTGAAGATCGTGACCTGCACGGTCACCCACAGCCCCGGCAGAATCCAGGTGGTGAACAGACCCCACGTCATGGCGAGCACAGCTCCTCTGCGGTGAGATCCGTCAGGTCCTCCTCGGTGAAGCCGTAGGGCTCCACCAGCTCCAGCAGCCGACCGGTGTCCTTGAGGTCGTGCAGCTCGGT
The DNA here is from genome assembly GCF_014141535.1 of Streptomyces alkaliphilus. GTDB lineage: Bacteria > Actinomycetota > Actinomycetes > Streptomycetales > Streptomycetaceae > Streptomyces > Streptomyces alkaliphilus. The sequence goes on from NZ_VKHT01000393.1 coordinate 3,470, forward strand.
GTTGAAGGCGTCGCGCAGGGCGGTCTCGTCGGGCCGGAACGCGAAGCCACCGGCGCCGATCTGCTCCTCGCCGTCCACCACCGGCACGAACGGCTCGGTGACCTCGACCCCGCTCCCCTCTCGCACGGCGGCGGTCATGGTCGGGGCGGTGCCGAAGAAGGCGTCGATCCGACCGTGCCGAACGGCGTTGAGGCCGGCCAACTGGTCCGGGTAGGTGCCGATGCTGTTCGGGTCCACGCCGTTGCCGATGGCGTAGTCGCGCTGGAACCAGCCCGGCCCGGTGGCGGAGGTGGCGCCGCTCTCCGCGAGGGAGGCGTAGTCGGTGATGCCCAGCGGGTTGCCGGCGGCGACGATGAACGCGTCCTTGGCGACGTAGTCCGGGTCGGAGAAGATCACCTGGTCACAGCGCTCGGGGCTGATCCACATCCCGGCGGCCACCACGTCGAACTGGCGGGCCCGCAGGCCGGGGATGAGCGAGCCGAACTCGGTGAGGACCGGCTGGAAGCGTTCGATGCCGAGCCGACCGAAGATCTCCCGGGCGATGGCCGGGGACTGCCCGGTGAGCGAGCCGTCGTCGTCGATGTAGGAGTAGGGGATCTCGCTGGCGATACCGAGCCGCACCACGCCCTGGGCGCGCAGCCGGTCCAGCGGGTCGCCGCCCTCGGGGTCGATCCGGGCGCATCCGGCGGCGCCGGTGATACCGAGGAGGCCGAGTGCGGCGGCCCCCGAGAGCAGCGTGCGACGGCTGGGGCCGCCGGGGGATATCGGGGAGGCGGGTGGCCCGGCGGCGTCGGTCGGCGGACCGCCCAGTGGGCCGAACAGGGGTCGGCGTCTGCGTCGTGAACGAACCATGCGCCGGCGGATACCCGATTTCCGGACGGCCATGCGGAGCGATTTCGGTCCGAGACCGAAAGGAACCGGAAGAGATTCATCCGTGTGGCCCCGGGACGCGGGTGGCGCTCCCGGGCCACCATGGGCGTGCCGGAGGATCACGGCGGGCCCCGCGCGCCCCCGGGACCGACCGGCCGACCCCGCC
>NZ_VKHT01000394.1 GCF_014141535.1 Streptomyces alkaliphilus
GCCTCCAGTGTCCCGGGCCGGGCGCGTCGGCGGGTGGGGACGAAGGTCACCGATTCCGCCCACCGGTGATCACCGACGGGGACTCACAGCCCGGTGACGCCGTCCACCCGCTCGCGCAGCAGGTCCCTCTGCTTTTCCCCGTGCGTCGGCGACACCGCCCCGTTCACCCGGCCGGGGCGGTGTCGCCGCGTACTCATTGGAGCGGGGAATCGGGCGGGGGGAGACGGATGATGCGTTCCCGGTCGACGGAGTCGACGCCCTCGATCGCCTCCAGGGCGGGTATCCGGTCCTCCGCGACGGTGCCGGAGAGCGTGCCGAGGATCGGCTGCTCGCCCGTGACCGTCAGCCCGGCCCGCCGCAGGGCCTCGATCACCTCCCCGAACCGGTCGGGGTCGACCGCGAGGACGACCCCGATCGGCGCGGACCGGGACGGCTCGCTCACGGCGCCTGGAGCAGGCCGGCGCCGACGTCCTCGACGGGCTGCGTCAGCGGGAACGCGCCGGCCTTCAGGGCGGCGACGAGATCGGTCGCGGAGGCGTCGGGGATCGCCCCGGAGAGCAGGGCGAGGACGCCCGCCACGTGTGGCGTGGCCATGCTGGTGCCGCTCAGGTGCCGGTACCCGCCGCCGGGGGCGGCCGAGCGCACCTGCCACCCGGGCGCGGCGATGTTGATCTCGCCGCCCTGGTCGTTGATGGCGCCGTTGGAGAAGAACGCCGGCGCGATCGCCTTGTCGAGCGCGGCCACCGCGAGGATGCCGGGGCAGTTGGCCGGCCGGCTGACGGGCTCGACCCTTCCCGGCCGGTCACTGTCGTTGCCGGCAGCGGCGACGATCACCGTTCCGCGCTCGAGCGCGCGCCTGGCCAGGATTTCGTATGTCTGAGGGAAGAGCTCACCCGGGCGTACCCGTGCGCCGAGCGACATGGAGATCACCCGGGCACCGTGGGAGACGGCCCAGGCCATACCCGCCAGGATGAAACCGTCCCGCCCGCTGCCCGAGTTGCCGAGCACCTTCGCCGCGAGGATCCGGGCCTCGGGGGCCACCCCGTAGCGGGGACCCCGCCGGGGATCGGCCGGGCCGGCGACGGTGCCGATGCAGTGCGTGCCGTGGCCGTTGCCGTCCTCCACGGTCTCGCCGGGGACGAAGGATTCCGTCGCCTCGATACGGCCGGCGAGATCCGGGTGGTCGGTGTCCACTCCGGTGTCCAGAACGGCGACCTTCACACCGTGTCCGGTCAGGTGGGACAGGTTGGCCCGGATCGCCTGCAGGCCCCAGGTCCAGGTGTCCTCGTTCCAGGCCGGGCCCTGGCCCGCCGCTATCTCGGCCCTGGTGTGCCGGGCGACCACACCCTCGTCGCTGCGGAAGGCCGGAAAGAACTCGGTTGGTGCCTGCTGAGGGGCGGTGATCGGCAACGCGTGCACCGTGCGCTCCGGTTCCGCCGCGAGGATCGAGGGCTCGGCCTCCGCCGTGGTCACCAGCGTATGGCGCTGCTCGGGCCGGACCTCGACGACGGCCGCGGCGAGATCCTCGAAGAGCACCGAGACATCGGGGCGTTCGAGGAGTTCGGCGACATTCCCCTCATCGGGGTCCCGAACGCGCTCGACGGACGCGATGCCGGCGGAGGAGCGCAGTTCGTCGATTCCGCTGTCCTGATGGTTGGGGTCGAGCAGTACCACGTACCGGCCCGTGTACTCCGAGTCCCGACCCGTGGCGGAGCCGTTGGCTCGGTGGGGCCGCTCCCCGAAGTCATGCCTGTTCATGGGGTCGTTCACCATTGAATCTTTCGCTTTCCCTGTGATCCCCCCTGCTTTCCGGGCACGCGCCGATTCAGGGAATTCCGGACGCCGAAACGAGTGGGGCGCGACTCGGTCGTGAACCGACGCGTGGTGCCGTCAACCGAAGGACGGTCTTTCTTCTGCCGGACCATCGGCAGTGCCCCTCGATCACCGTCGCACCGGGCACGAGCAGCCGCAACACGGGGCCGCGGACCCGGAGGACACCCACCGGGGACCGGTACGCGAAGCGGTTCGCGCCGCAGTGGACGAAGCGTTCGGTGACACACCGTGCCCCGGGCCGCTCCGGGTGCCACCGCTTCCGCCGGCGCGGGCAGGTGGAGGACGACCGGCACGGCCGGCAGGACGCCCGGCCGAGACCGGATCGATCTTCCGGGGGCACTCCGGCGTGAGGGGCGACGCCCGGCACCCGTCCCCCCGTCGCACCGGCCGTTCGGTCGCTCCCTCAGGTGTCCTCGGGGAGGGGCTCGGCGCCGGTGAGGCGGTGCAGGGGGTAGGTGCGGACCTCGTCGGCGGTGTGGTCGAAGCAGCTGACGAAGCCGCCCTCCACCCGCACCGGCGCGATCAGCCGGCGCTCCACGGTGCCGTCCGCGCCGACGCATCCCACCCACACCCGGCCGCCCGTCCCGGCGGCCGAGCGCAGCACCCCGGGGATCTCCGCGATCGGGGTGCGGGGGGCGGGCCCCGAGGCGCCCTCGCGGGCGGCGGCGGCCCGGGCCCGCCGGGCCGGGCGACCCGACCCGGCGGCGGCCGTCGCGCCCGCCGCCCCGGCGTCCTCCCGGCTCCCGGCCCGGTCACCCGCCCGGATCGCCCCCACGGCCGCGCCGAGCAGGGACGGCGTCGCCGGGGGCGGCCCGTCCGGTACCGGTTGGGGCGCGGTGCGCGGCGGGGTGCGCCGAACGTCGCCGGTCAGGGTGACCACCGTCCCCCCGGCGTCCTCGGCCGCCGGGGCCAGCCCCAGCTCCCGCAGCCGTTCCAGCAGCACGCCCGGCGCGGCGGGCGAGACCGCGACGGTCGGCGCGATCCGCAGCAGCCGCAGCGATTCCGAGCGGCGGTCGGCGAGCACCTGGTCGAGCAGGGCCTCGTCCTCGCAGCGCAGGTAGCCGCCGGCGGCTCCCACCCGCAGCCGGCCGTGCCGCCGGGCGGTGTCGTCGATCAGGTAGGTCAACGGCTGGGGGACCGGGGTGCGGGAGTGTTCGGCGAGGAAGGCGTGCAGTTCCCGCGGGGTGTGTCCGGCGTCCAGGGCGCGGCGCACCCCGGCGGCGGTGAAGCGGTAGACGGTGGCACCGCCGGTGGACTCCACATCGGCGGCCCGCGCCATGAACCGGGCCAGGTCCCGCCGCAGCGGGCCGGGGGCGACGGCGGTGAGATCGGCCTGGAGCAGCACGTGGTCCACCGGCTCGGGCAGCAGCGGTGCCAGGGCGTCCACGGCGGCGTCGACGGCGGTCTCCGCCGGCCCCCGGGGGATCTCGCCGGGCTCGCCCGCCCCGTCCGGCGCACTCGGCCCGGCGTCCGGTGCGAACAGGGGGCGCGCGTGGTCGGCGAAGGCGCCACGGCCGGTGACGCCCAGCCACTCCGCCTCGGCCAACGTGGCCGCGCACACCGTGCTGTGCAACTCCTCGGTGGTGCGCCGGGGCAGCTCCCAGCGCACCCGCGACCGCAGTGAGGCCGGCTCCGGTGCCCCGCCCGCCGGCAGTCCGGCCAGCAGCTCCAGCACCCGGAGGCGCAACTCCGGCGCCACGCCCCGGTCCAGCCCGGGGCCCAGGGGGGTGAGCACGCGCCCGTCCCCGCCGGTGCGCCGGCCCCGGGCCCCGCCCGGCGGCACGGGCGTGGTGTCGCGCTCCCCGATCAGCGCCGCCACCCGGCTGCCCGCCCACCACGCGGCGACCAATCGTCCCCACCGCTCGGCGGGCGGGGACTCCACCCACGCGTCGTACGCCGGGGTCGGCGCGAACCGTTCGTCCGGCTCGCCGTCGGCGGCGATCAGCCCGGCGGCGTGCGCCACCTCGATCCGGAACGCCGCCTCGGGCTCGGGCACGTCCAGCGCCACGGCCGTGCGCTTGAGGTCGCGCACGCCCAGACCGCCGGCGCGCAACACCGCCGGCGGCTCCCGCTCCCACAACGTCGCCAGCTCCTCGACGGCGGTGACCGCCGCGTACGCCTGACCGGCCGCCATGGCGTTCACCCGCTCGGGGTCGTGCGTGGCGCGCAGGTCGATGCCGGGAGGGTCGGGCAGCAGCGCCCGGTGCGCCCGCCCCCCGCGCAGGGTCAGGGCGACCTCCCGGGGAAGCACCACCGTGCCCGGCGAGACCCGCACCAGGACCCCGGCCTCCAGCAGGGCCCGCACGGCGGGCGGGACCGGGGCCTGTGCGGGCACCGTGCCGTAGGGCGGGCCCCACATCAGGCGTTCCGGGACCGACCGCGCGTCCCCGTGCAGTCGGTCGAGCAGGGCTCCCAGTCGGTCGGGGTCGGTGAACAGCTCGGTGAGCGCGGTCAGGGCGCTCACCGGGTCCCCGGTCGGCGGCAGACCGGCGCCGATCAGCAGTTCCTGCATCCGGCGCGGGGACATGCCGGCCGTGGCCTCGGAGAGGGTCGGCCCCAGGCCGGTGGTGCCGGGGCGCTGCGGGGCGGGGGCGAGCAGTTCGCGGGCGGTGCGCACCAGGCGCAGGGCCTCCTCCCCGCCCCACAGCAGGGCCCGCGCCCGCAG
>NZ_VKHT01000395.1 GCF_014141535.1 Streptomyces alkaliphilus
GTACTACACCGTCCACACCGCCCCCGGCCACCTCCCCGGGTTGCTCGCCCGGCACGGCCTCGACCCCGAGGGCGCCCCGCTGCCCGGACGCACCGGCCCCGCGGCCGGCCCGCTCGTCCGGGTCGTGCGCGGGCCCGCCAGGGGAGCCGCCCGGGGCGTCTACCGACTCGCCGCGCAGCGCGTCGCGCCGATGATCCGCCGCTGGGGGCAGCTGTGACCGCCAACGAACCCCGTCCCGCCGATGCCGGGACCCCCGAACCCCGCTCCCGGGAGAGGGCCCCGATCCCCGGCGCGAGCCCGGAGAGGGCCTCCGAGATGCGCGCCAGGACGACGGACGCGCCCACCGTGCTCGCCGTGATCCCCGCGCGCGGCGGATCCAAGGGCGTGCCGGGCAAGAACCTCGCCCCGGTCGGTGACGTGCCGCTGGTGGCCCGCGCCGTGCGCGCCTGTCGGGCGGCCCGGCAGGTCACCGCGACCGCCGTGTCCACCGACGACCCCGGTATCGCCGCCGCCGCCCGCGCCGCCGGCGCCGAGGTGATCGAGCGGCCCCCGAACATCTCCGGGGACACCGCCACCAGCGAGGCCGCCCTGCTGCACGCCCTGGACGCGTACGAGGAGCGGCACGAGACCACCGTGGACGTGGTGCTGCTGGTGCAGTGCACCAGCCCGTTCATCACCCCCGAGGAGGTGGACGGGGTCGCCTCGGCCGTCATCGACGGCGCCGACACCGCCCTGACCGTCGCTCCCTTCCACGGCTTCCTGTGGCGCGAGGCCGCGGCCCGCCCCGCCGGCGGATCGGCCGGCGGCGGTGCCCACGGCGTCAACCACGACAAGGCGTACCGGCCGCGTCGCCAGGACCGGCCGCTGGACCTGCTGGAGACCGGCACGGCCTACGCCATGCGCGCCGACGGCTTCCGCGCCGAGCGCCACCGTTTCTTCGGTCGCACCGAACCGGTGCGCACCGACCCCGCCCGGGTGCTGGAGATCGACGATCCCCATGACCTGGCCCGCGCCCGGGCCCTGGCCCCGCTGCTGGACGGCACCGAGCCGTCCACGCGCCCCGCGCCCGCGCGGCCCGCGCGGGGCCGGCTGCCGAACCGCGACGACATCGACGCGGTCGTACTCGACTTCGACGGCACCCAGACCGATGACCGGGTGTACGTCGACTCCGACGGACGGGAGACGGTCGCCGTGCACCGCGGCGACGGCCTGGGCATCGCGGCCCTGCGCCGCGCCGGACTGCCGCTGCTGATCCTGTCCACGGAGCAGAACCCGGTCGTGGCCGCCCGGGCGCGCAAGCTGCGCGTCCCGGTGCTGCACGGCATCGACCGGAAGGACCTCGCCCTCAAGCAGTGGTGCGAGGAGCAGGCCGTCGCGCCGGAGCGGGTGCTCTACGTCGGCAACGACGTCAACGACCTGCCCTGTTTCGACCTGGTCGGTTGGCCCGTGGCCGTCGCCGACGCCCGGGACGCGGTGCTGGCCGCGGCCCGCACCGTCACCGCCGCCCCGGGTGGGGCCGGCGCGATCCGCGAGATCGCCTCGTGGATCCTCGGAAAGGAACTCATCCCGTCATGACCGCACACCTCTCCCCGGCCGCCCCGTCGAGCCCCCGGATCCGCGCCCTCGGCGACCGCGAGGTGGGCCCGGGCCGCCCGGTCTACGTCACCGGCGAGATCGGCATCAACCACAACGGCGACCTGGAGAACGCCTTCGCGCTGATCGACGCGGCCGTCGAGGCCGGCTGCGACGCCGTGAAGTTCCAGAAGCGCACCCCGGAGATCTGCACCCCGCGCGACCAGTGGGACATCGAGCGGGACACCCCCTGGGGCCGGATGACCTACATCGACTACCGCCACCGCGTGGAGTTCGGCGAGGACGAGTACCGCGCCATCGACGAGTACTGCGCCAAGCGCGGCATCCACTGGTTCGCCTCCCCGTGGGACACCGAGGCCGTCGCCTTCCTGGAGAAGTTCGACGTCCCCGCCCACAAGGTGGCCTCCGCCTCGCTGACCGACGACGAGCTGCTGCGCGCCCTGCGCGCCACCGGTCGCACGATCATCCTGTCCACCGGCATGTCCACCCCGGCGCAGATCCGGCACGCCGTCGAGGTCCTGGGCAGCGGCAACATCCTGCTCTGCCACGCCACCAGCACCTACCCCGCCAAGGCGGAGGAGCTGAACCTGCGGATGATCCACACACTGCAGGGCGAGTACCCGAACGTGCCGATCGGCTACTCCGGCCACGAGACCGGCCTGCAGACCACCCTCGCGGCGGTCGCCCTGGGCGCCGTCTTCGTCGAGCGCCACATCACCCTGGACCGCGCGATGTGGGGCTCGGACCAGGCCGCCTCGGTGGAGCCGCAGGGCCTCACCCGCCTGGTGCGCGACATCCGCACCATCGAGGAGTCCCTGGGCGACGGCGTGAAGCGGGTCTACGACAGCGAGCTGGGCCCGATGAAGAAGCTGCGCCGCGTCAAGGGCGAGATCGCCGAGCGGGCCGAGCGCGCCGCCGACGCCGAGCCGGCCGGCGTCTGATCCCGACGGGCCCCCGTCCCCACCGGCTCGCCGCGTCCGCGGTGACCGGTGGGAGCGGGGCCCTCGACACCGGGTGGAGCACTCCGCCCGACAGGGAGCGGGACGCGAGGACGGACGGGAGCGGGGACAGATGCGGCAGACCTCAGCGGCGGTGATACCGAAGCGGTCGACGCGGTCGGGAAATCGACGGCCGGTCGACCCGGGGCCGACCCCGGGGCGGGGGACAGTGCGGTGACGGCCGTCCCCGGCGTGGTGCCCGCGCCCGACGCGCCCGACCCCGAGCCGGTGCCCGCCGCCCCGCCGGGTGGTGGGGCTCCCGCGCCCGAACCCTTCACCGGCGGCCCCCTCCCGGTTCCCGGGGAAGGGGCCGCGCCCTTCACGGGAACCGGGCCCGTGGGGGACACCGAGCCGGTGGGGCCGACCCTGGCCGTCGTCGAGAGTCCCGTGCAGCTGCTCAACACCCTGGAGTGGACCCGTGCCCGGGGCGCCGACGCCGCCGACACGGAGGTGCTGGTGCTGCCGCCCCGGAACGCCGGCGGCCGGGGGCAGCTGCGCCGCATGGCCGAGCTGGCCCGGGACGCCGGCCACCCCCTCCACTGGCACGAGGTGCGCCCCGGCGCCTCCGGGCTGCGCGGCCTGACCGCCCTGGTGCCCCGGGTCCGGCGCACCTCCCGCCTGCTGATCGGCGACCCCTTCTCGCGTCGGATGCAACTGCTGCTCTCCACCGCCGCCCCCGAGCGGGTGACGGTGGTGGACGACGGCACCGCGACCCTGGAATTCCTCGCCCAACTGACCAGGGGCGAACGGCTGGTGCGCTGGCACCGCCGTCCCCCGCGCGGGATGCGGGCGGCGCTCTTCGGTCCGATCGCCGGGCGCGCGGTGGCCCGATTGGCGCCCGGTCCCGGACGGCGGGTGGAGGTCTTCACGGCGATGCCGGTGGGGGCGCCCGCGCCCCCGGAGGCGCTCGGTGGCCCCGTGGCGGACGGGGAGCCCACCGGGCCGACGGGGGAGGTCCCGGTGGGGCCTGCCGGCGTCGGGCTGCCGGTGGGGCTGGAGATCGTGCGCAATCGCCTGGAGTGGACCCGGTCCGCCTTCGGTCCGCCCACCGTCCAGGAGGGTGCCGACCTGGTGGGCACCTCCCTGGTGGAGACCGGGGTGGTGCGCGAGGACCGCTACCTGGCGGGCGTCGCCGAGCTGGCCGCCCGCCACGACGTGCGACGCTACTTCGCCCACCGACGCGAGAGCCCCGACAAGCTGCGCCGGATCGCCGCCGACTCCGGCCTGGAGATCATGCGCCCGGACCTGCCGCTGGAGCTGGTGGCCCGACGCGGCCCGATCGCCCGGCGGGTGCTCAGCTTCCCCTCCACCGTGGTGCACACCCTGCCGCCGGTGCTCGCCGGTACCGGCGCGGTGGTGACGGCGTGCCCGATCCCCGCCGACTGGCTGAGCGAGGGAGTCACCGAGCGGGCCGGGCGCTTCCTGGCCTCGGTGGTGGACTCCGCGCCGCGGGAGAGCGCGCCGGGGGAGCGGCCCGGGCCCGAGGGCTCCGACTGCGGCGCGTGACGATGCCCCGCGCCGGGCGAACACGCCGGCGCGGGGCTCTTCTCACGCGTCTCACGCGCCGGAACGCCCGGGCCGCGCTCCCGAGGACGACACGCCGACCCCGGGGAGGGGCCGATCGGTCCGGAAAAGAGCCCGGACCTCCACTTCCGTCCCGCGTGACGCACGTCTCACTTGGCGGACCCGCGAGAAGCCGGAAGTCATACCCCCTAACCTTGAGAGGTATGCACGTCCCTGCCGATCAATTGTCCCTCCATCGGGTGAACGCGCCATGACCGCCGGGAAGTTGGACGCGGCTGACGTTACCCTCGGTGAGATGGGCCACCTCCTCCCCTCCACCCGTCCGGGTTCCCCGGGATCCCCGGACACCTCCTCCGGGCTGTCTCTTATA
>NZ_VKHT01000396.1 GCF_014141535.1 Streptomyces alkaliphilus
CTGCTCCGCAGGAACGACGCACCGGGCCTGCGGCCCGGTAGGCCCTAAATGCGCTGCGCGCATTTAGGGGGCATTCCCCTTCGGGGAATGCCGGGAATTCTCTCCGTGAATTCCTTGGTGAATTGCTCCGCAATTCACCGCGCCCCCGGCCAGGGGGGCGGCCCGGCTGGTTGGGCGGGTGCGGGCCGGTGGTGGGTGGCGATACATACATGGGCGGGCTACGGAGTGGGGGCGGTAGTCGCGAGAGTGACGGTCCGTCGGGTGCACCGGCCGGAGCAGGGAAACGGGGCCCGGTGCACGCCCGGCCGCACGGCGCCGGGGAGTTCGGGGCGGGAACGGGTGTCGGGCCACCCGATCGAGTGGCGGGTGAGTCCTTTTCAGTCGATCGGGTTGACGGGCCTGGGGCTTCCCGGGCATGCTGTGGGGTGGCGTGACAACCCATCGGGGCAGACGTGATGCACCACCGGTAGATGTTGGGAAAATGAGGGATCGCCCCCGGAGCCCGACCGGTGACACTGAACGCCCGCCGCTTTCCCTTTCGGAATGTCGGGGATTGCATCACCGGTAGCTTTTGGGAAATGCGACCACCGCCCTTTTTGGGTGGGCGTGGTTGCCGCGTCAGATGCTTTTTCGTGGTCCATTTCGGTGAGGGGAGAAACAGGGTGGCGGGTAGCGCGCATTCCAGCGGGGAATTCACGCTTCGGCCGCATCAGCGGGAGGCGGTGGAGGCGATCGTGCGGGGCCTTTCCGAGGTCCCCGGAGACGAGGCGCGGGGCACGGTGGTGATGGCCACCGGGACGGGGAAGACCCTCACGGCCGCTGCCGCCGCACACCGCCTGGTCCCCGATGGGAAGGTCGGGGTGTTGGTGCCGACCCTGGATCTGCTGACCCAAACGGTGGAGGCGTGGCGCCGGGCCGGGCGGCGCGGGCCGATGGTCGCGGTCTGCTCCCTGAGCCAGGACCCGATGCTGGAAGCCCTCGGGGTGCGGTGTACCACCGACCCGTGGTTCCTGGCCCGTTGGGCGTCCGTTCCGGGGCCGGTGACGGTGTTGATGACGTATGCCTCCCTGGTGCCGCAGAACGCCCGCGAGAGCGGCGGCGGCGACGCTCCGGACGGGCGCGCGGGCGTGATCGAGGAGGCCGTGCGCGCCCAGACCTTCACCGGCCCTGCCCTGCCCGCCTTCGACCTCCTGGTGGTGGACGAGGCGCACAGGACGTCGGGGGATGCGGGGAAGGCGTGGGCGATGGCCCTGGACAACGACCGCCTCCCGGCCCGTCGGCGGTTGTTCATGACCGCCACACCCCGGATCTGGGAGGCCGTGCCGTCGGTCGACGGGTGGGTGCGGCCCGTGGCCTCCATGACGGATCCCGGCTTGTACGGGGAGCGGCTGTACGAGCTGGAGCTGACCGAGGCGGTCGAGCGCGGGCTGCTGGCGCGGTGGGAGATCGACGTCCTGGAGATCACCGACCCCACCCCCGGAGAGGACGAGGGGGAGGCTCCGGGCGCCGGGGAGGGGCCGGAGGTCGGACAGGGTCGTGGGGGGCGTCTGGCGGCTCTCCAGGCGGCGTTGCTGGCTCACTTGGACGACACCGGGGCACGGTCGCTGCTGAGCTTCCATTCCACGACGCTGGACGCCATGGTCATGGCGCGGTCGATGCCGGAGACGGCCGCCCGGCTGCACGCCGATGATCCGGCCCGCTACCCCGCCCGGGTCTCCTCGGAGTGGCTGTCGGGGGAGCACGCGCCCGCCTACAGGCGGCGGGTGCTGGCGCGGTTCGCGGACGGCCTGGACGAGCGCGGCTACGTCGCCGACGCCCAGATCCTCGCCTCCTGCCAGGTCCTCACCGAAGGGGTGGATATCCGGGGCCGGGCCGGGGTCGACGGCGTGGTGCTGGCCGACGGGCGGTCCTCGCCGGTGCAGGTCGTGCAGATCATCGGGCGGGCGTTGCGGCAGGAGCCGGGCGAGGGGAAGATCGCGCGGATCATCGTGCCCATCTTCCTGGAACCCGGTGAGGAGCCGGACGCGATGATGTCCTCCCCCGCCTACCGCCCCCTGGCCCAACTCCTCGCCGGACTACGGGCCCACGACCACCGACTGATCGAGCGGCTGACCGAAGCCGCGGGGCGCACCTCGGGAACCGCATCGGACACCATCGCCCTCGATCCGGTGACGGCGGCCGGGCAGGAGAGCGGGGCCCGGGAGCACGAAACTCGGGAGCACGGGGGCCAGAAGCACGAAGACGCCGGGGAGCACCGGGGCCGGGGGATGGTGCCGGTGCTGCGGTTCTCCCGTCCCCGCGATCCGGCGAGCGTGGCGCGGTTCCTGCGCACCCGCGTCCTGACCCCCGAAAGCCTGGGATGGCTGGCCGGCTACGACGCGCTGCTGCGCTGGACCACCGAACACGGCAGCGCGGAGGTGCCCGCCGCCGCGACCATCGACCTGCCGGGGAGGCCCGGGTACCGGGTGGGGGCGTGGGTGGTCGAACAACGCCGCGCGCTACGCGAGGGAACCCTGCGCCCGCACCGCTACGAATTGCTCACCGAAGCGGGCATCGTGTGGGATGTCGCGGACGCGAAATTCACGAACGGCCTGATCGCCGCGCGGGCCTATTTCGAGAAGAACGGGACGCTTGCGGCGCCGCGTGACGCCGTGGTCGATGGTTTCCCGATCGGGCAGTTCCTCGACAACCTCCGCAAACGCCAAATGGTCCTCACCGACCAACGCGACGCGGCGTTGTCCGCCATCGACCCCCGGTGGAATCCCCCGTGGCCCCTCGCGTGGGAACGCGGCCGGGCCGCCCTCACGACGCTGCTGGAGGGCGAGGAGACCGTGCCGGAGATCCCGCCCGGGGTACGGGTGAACGGAACCGATGTCGGGACCTGGCTGCGGCGCCAACTGGCGGGTTGGAACGACTTGGACGACGCGCAGTGCGAGGCGCTGGCCAAGCTCGGGATCCCCGCGCCCACCACCGCCGGGGCGGGCGGCCACGGGGGCGCCGGGAACGGCCGGGCCGGCGCAGCGGCAGGCGCGGCGGCCGGCGTGCCCGGCCTGGCGGGCCTGGACGCCTTCGGGCGGGGCGTGGCGGCCCTGCGGCAGTACCGGGACCGGGAGGGGCACCTGACGATCCCCCGGGCGCACGAGGAGGTGCTGCACCCGGCGCCGGGCGAGAACGGCGGACCGGTGACCGTGCGGGCCGGAGTCTTCCTCACCAACCAGAAGACCAGGAGGGCGAAACTCTCACCCGAACGCCGGGCCGCACTCGCCGACCTCGGCCTCCAATGGGCGCAGTGAACGCGGCGGCGCAGGTCACAGTCGAAAGCTGCCGGCCGCCACCTCACCGGGTGAGGAGCCCTCCGCTGCACAGTGTGTGAACGGCCATGATCCGGGGCGCGCAATTCACTGGAACTCGCTCGCGGCCGGTTGGGATGGTGAGGTCATGAATAGGATCGATGTCGCCATTGCCCTTGCCGCTGCCTATGGCCTGCGTTTGTCTGCCGACGGGGCCTCGGTGAACGAGGCGGGCCTGGACTACCGGGTCGTCATGGCCGATGACACCAGCGGCCAGCGCTGGGTACTGCGCGTCCCGCGCCGTGAGGATGTCGCGGTGGGCATGGCCGCGGAGGCTCGCGTCCTCGACCTCGTGGCCCCGGTCCTCGCCTCGGACGGAGTAGCGGTCCCGAACTGGCGGGTTCGTTCGCCGGAACTGATCGCCTACCCGGCCCTGTGCGGCGCTCCCGGTCTGACCCTCGAGAGTGGCGAACCGGTGTGGCACATGGACCCCGCCTGTCCGGACTACGCCAGCCGGCTGGGGCGACTGCTGGCCCGCCTGCACTGTCTCGGCGCCAGACGGGCCGCGGAGGCGGGTGTTGAGGTCCGCACCCCGGCCCAGGTGCGTCAGGCCTGGTGGGAGGATGTGGCCCGGGTGCACGAGTCGTTCACGGTCAGTCCGGCTCTGTCCGAGTCGTGGCAGCGCTGGCTGGAGGATGATTCGTGCTGGCCCGAGCGGACCGTGATGACGCACGGCGAGATCTACCCCGCCCACATCCTGTTCGACGACGAGGGCGCGATCACCGGGGTTCTGGACTGGACGACGGCCCGGGTGGACGACCCTGCCCGTGACCTGGCCGCCCAGTACGGCGCCGCTGGTGAGGAGATGCTGCAGGCCGCTTTGGCCGCCTACGAACAGGCGGGGGGAATCTCCCACCCGGGCCTGGCGACGCAGGCCCGTCACCTGTGGGATGCCTCCCCGATCGGGTACGCCCTGTACGCGCTCACAACGCGGGACGAGACCGACCTCGCCGCTGCCACCGCGATGCTGAACCCCTCGTCCTGAGCCCTTTTCCGCACCACGGACAACGGTACAGGCCGGGCCGGCCAACTCCACGTCCTCGGTCCCGACCACCCCGCACCCTCACCACCCCGGGCAACCTCGTCTCCTGGCGGGAGCAGGCGGAACGGGAAGGCAAGGGGGGCGGG
>NZ_VKHT01000397.1 GCF_014141535.1 Streptomyces alkaliphilus
GGATCCCCGGGGTTCCCCGCCCCGCCGTGGCCGGGCACCACCAATCCCGACTCGTAGGCGGCGATCACCAACTGGGCCCGGTCGCGGGCCGGGAGTTTGTTCATGACCCGGCTGACGTGCGTCTTCACGGTGAGCGGGGAGAGCGAGAGGAGCTCGGCGATCTCCCCGTTGGTCAGACCGCGCCCGACCAGCGCCAGCACCTGTCGCTCCCGGTCGGTGAGCCCGGCCCGACCGACGGCGCCGGCGGGGTCGCCGACGCCGTTCCCCGGCGGCGCGGGCGTGCGCAGGAGGCGGGCGATGAGCCGGGCCGTGGGGCCGGGGGACAGCAGGGCGTCCCCCGCCGCGACGGTGCGGATCGCGTCCAGCAGTTCGGCGGGCCGGGTGTCCTTGACCAGGAAGCCGGAGGCACCGGCTCGCAGCGCCTCGATCACGTTCTCGTCGGTCTCGTAGGTGGTGAGCACCAGGACCCGCACGCCCGCCAGGTCCTCGTCGGCGGCGATCAGCCGGGTGGCCCCGATGCCGTCGAGGTCGGGCATCCGGATGTCCATCACCACCAGATCGGCCCGGGCGGAGCGGGCCAGGGCCACCGCCTCGCGGCCGGTCGCGGCCTGCCCGACCACCTCCATGTCGGGAGCCGATTCCACGAGCATGGCGAAGGCCGCGCGCACCAGCGTCTGATCGTCGGCGAGGAGCACCCGGATCGGGGCGGTGCCCGGGCCGGCCCCGGGGGCGATCCCGCCGGTGGTCCCCGTCCCTGCCGTCGTCATGGCGTCAGCCTAGCCGGGGGCGTTCCCCGGCACCGGCCGGGCGCCCCTCGGGTTCGGCGGGGCCGGCGGGGCCGGCTTCCGGCACGGGAGCCGGCCGCAGCGGCAGGACCGCCCTCACCACGAAACCCGGGGCGTCGGCGCGGGGTCCGGCCTCCAGCGTGCCGCCCACGCTCCGGGCCCGCTCGCGCATGCCTGCGATGCCGAACCCCGGCACGGTCGGGCCCCCGCCGTCGACCGCGTCGACCGCGTCGTCCGCGTTCCGCTCCCCCGGCCGGGCTCCCCCGTCGTCGAGGACGGTGATCCGCAACGCCTCCCCCGTCCGGTCCAGGCGGACCCGGACCCGGACCCGCGGCCCGGCGTGCCGGACGGCGTTGGTCAGGGACTCCTGGACGATCCGGTGGGCCGCGGCGGCGGGCACCGGCGGAACCGGTCCCCCGGCGGCGGGACCGGCCGGGTCGGCGGGCTCCAGTTCGACCGCGGCCCCGGCGGCCCGGGCGGAACGGGCCAGGTCGGGGATGCCCGTCAGGTCCGGGAGCGGCCCGGAGGGCAGGTCGTCCTCCGGCCCCTCCCCCGTGGCCTGCGATGAGCCGTCGGAGCGCAGCACCAGCAGGGTGCGGCGCAGTTCGGCCCGGGCGTCCCGACAGGTGTCGGCGATGCCCTCCAGGGAACGCGCCAGCGCCTCCCGGTCCAGCCGTTCCGGGTCGTTGCGCAGCATGTGGGAGGCGACGGCGGTCTGCACCCCGATCAGGGTGATCCCGTGCGCCAGCAGGTCGTGGAGATCACGGGCCATGCGCAGCCGTTCCTCGGCGACCCGGCGGGCGGCCTCCTCCTCCCGGCTGCGTTCGGCCCGCTCGGCCCGCTCGTGGACCGCCTCCACGAAGTCGCGGTGGATGCGCACCGCCTCTCCGAAGACCAGGACGACCAGCACCCACCCGGCGACCCGCAGCATCTCGGCGCCGGTGTGGGCGTCCACCGCCGCCATGATCGACACCCCGAGCAGCACCACCCCCGCCCCCGCCAGCACGGTGCGGATCCGGGGGCCGGTGACGGCGAGCGTGTAGACCGCGACCACCGAGGCGGGCACGGCCGCGGCGTGGCTGTACCCCAGCGCGTGGTAGGGCCCCACGCAGAGCACCACCGCCGTCAGGACGGCCAACGGGTGACACCGTCGCCACACCAGGGGCAGGGTCGCACCGGCCAGCAGCAGCCATCCGGTGGCGTCGGGGAACGCCCCGTCGCGGGACAGGAGGCCGAGAGCCGCGCCGAGGAGCGCGACCCCGGCGGTCAGGGCGGCGTCGGAGGGCTCGGGACGGTCGGGCCCGCGGTGCCGGCGGGACCGTCCGCCCCGGTCCGGGCGAGGGCCCGGGCGGGAGTCCGGCCGGGGGGCGGTGACTTCGGTGCTCACCCTCCTCATCCTGCCCCCCGGGATCCCGGCGCGGCGTTCGACGGCGTCCCGGAGCCGGGCCGGCGCCGAACGCCGCGCCGGGGAGTTCACGCGCGGTCCGGCGCGCCGGCCCCGGTGCGCGGGGCGTCGGCACCGGTGTCCGGCCCCTCCGGGCCCGTGGTGCCGGGCCCGCTCCCCCCGGCGGGAACGGGGGGCGCCGGGGGACGGCGCCACAGCGGGCCGGGCCACCACATGCGTTCGCGCAGCAGCCAGGCAGTCGAGGTGACGAGGTAGGTGCGGACCACGAAGGTGTCCAGCAGCACGCCGACCGCGACGACGAAGCCGAGTTCCACCATGACCACCAGAGGCAGCGTCATCAGCACGGAGAAGGTCGCCGCCAGCACGATGCCGGCCGAGGCGATGACCCCGCCGGTGGCGCGCAGCGCGGTGAGGGCCGCGGTGCGGGTGTCGGCACCCGTCAGCGCCTCCTCCCGCATTCGGTGCATCAGGAAGATGCCGTAGTCCACGCCCAGCGCCACACCGAAGACGAAGGTCAGCAGGGGGATCCAACCGTCCATGCCGTCGAACCCGAACACCGGCCCGAAGAACAGGCCGCCCAGGCCGAGAGCGGACCCCCAGGAGAGGACCACTCCGGCCAGGAGGACCAGCGGGGCGACCACGGAGCGCAACAGGGCGATGAGGATGACCAGGACGGCCACGAGCACCAGCGGGATGACGATGACGCGGTCCCGGGCGTTGGTGTCGTCCAGGTCCACCGCCTGGGCGGTGGAGCCCCCGACCAGGGCGGCCGGTTCACCGCCGGCGTCGTCCGCGAGGTCCTCGCGCAAAGCCCGGACCGTGGCGCGCTCCTCCTCGCTCTCCGGGGCGCCGGTCGCGAAGACGTTGATCTCGGTCCAGCCGGCGCCCGAACGCCCCGGCTCGGCGGAGTCCACCCCGTCGGTGGCGGAGACCGTCGACAGGACCTCTTCGGCGGTGTCCTCCGGGGCCAGGACGGTGATCGGACGGGTGCTGCGCTCCGGGAACGCCTCCCCCAGGGTCTCGGCGGCGACGGTCGACTCGGGGGGCGTGGTGAAGAAGTCGGCGTCCCGCAGCGGGCCGGGCAGGTTGAGAGTGCCCAGCGCGAGCGCGCCGAGCGCCACGACCCCGGTGACCAGGATCGCCACCGGTCGATGGGAGACGGAGGCTCCGAGGCGGGCGAACAGGTTCCGGTTCCCCCGGGGCGGCGCGCCGGGTTCGGGGATCATCGGCCAGAACACCTTCCGGCCGGTCACCAGGAGCAGCGCGGGCAGCAGCGTGGTCATGGCGAGCAGCGCGCACAGGATGCCGGCGGTGCCCACCGGCCCCAGCCCACTGCTGCTGTTGAGGTCGGCGGCGAGCAGGCACAGCAGACCGGCGGCGACGGTGCCGGAGGAGGCCAGCAGGGCCGGCAGCACTCCGCGCAACGCGGCGGCCATGGCGTTGTGGGTGTGCGTGAACCGTCGCAGTTCGTCCCGGTAACGGGCCACCAGCAGCAGGGCGTAATCGGTGCCGGCGCCGAAGACGAGCACCGTCATGATCGAACTGTTCTGCGTGCTGACGGTGAGGTCGAAGAGGCGGACGAGGCCGTACACCACGGCCATGGCGACCATCGCGGCGGCGCCGACCGAGACCAGGGGCAGCAGCCACAGCGCCGGACTGCGGTAGATGAGGATCAGCAGGATGGTCACCACCGCCACGGTGGCGATCAGCAGGGTGGTGTCGATGGAGCCGAAGACCTCACCGGCGTCCGCGCCGAAGGCGCCCGGACCGCCGACCAGGGCGGTCAGGCCGTCGGGGAGATCGGCGGAGGCCGCCTCGCGGATCTCGAAGACGAGCTCGTCGTCGGCGTCGTCGGCACCGGGGGCGGCACCGGGGGCGGACAGGGAGAGCGGGTGGAGCAGGACGGTGCCGTCCTCGGAGGGGATGCCCCGGGGGTCACCGGTCGCCTCCCAGCGGTCGAGGATCCCGGCGACCCGCTCCTCCGCGATCCGCCGGTCGTCCCCGGTCAGGCCGTCCTCCCGCTCGTAGACCAGCAGCAGGTCGGTGGTGCCGCCCCCGGGGAGGTCCTGCTGGAGCCGGGCCACCCGGGTGGACTCGGCGCTCTCCGGCAGGTACTCCACCGAGTCGTCGCTCTGCACCCCGCTCAACTGCCCCCCGAGGGGCGCTGTGACGGCGAGCAGTGCCACCCACAGCAGGATGACCGCCCATGGCAGCAGGCGTCGGCGCCCGGACGGCGGGGCGTCATCGGGGCGGCCGTGCGGGCGTGCGGAACGCCCTGCGTCCGGG
>NZ_VKHT01000398.1 GCF_014141535.1 Streptomyces alkaliphilus
CACCCGCCCCACCCGGCCGGACGCCGCGCGGGGCGACACCGGGAGCACGCGGACGCGCCCCGGGGAAGCCGGCGGAAGCACGTGGAAACCCCTGGAAACCCGTGGAAACGTCCGGAAAATCGCGCTCCGGGAATCGTCGGTGTGCTCCCACCTGCCGTCGGGAGGGGAGCAGGCACTACCTTCCTTTCATGACGACTGCACTGATCACCGGCGCCACCGCCGGCATCGGCGCCGCGTTCGCCCGCAGACTGGCGCGCGACGGCCACAACCTCGTCCTGGTCGCCCGTGACACCGAGCGCCTCGAACGGCAGGCCGCCGAGTTGCACGATCACCACGGGGTGGAAGCCGCCGTGCTCAGCGCCGACCTGGCGACCGAGGAGGGCATCGCCGCCTGCGAGGAACGGCTGGCCGACCGCCGCCACCCGGTGGAAATGTTGGTCAACAACGCCGGCTTCGGACTCAAGGGGAGCTTCCCCGACGTGCCGATCGCCGACGAACTGCGGATGTTGCGCGTGCACTGCGAGGCCGTGCTGCGGATGACCACCGCCGCGGTGGGACCGATGCGCTCGCGTGGACGCGGTGGGATCGTCAACGTCGCCTCGGTGGCGGCGTTCGTGCCGCGCGGCACCTACGGGGCGTCCAAGGCGTGGGTGGTGCAGTTCTCCCAGGGCGCGGCCCGGGACCTGGCCGGCAGCGGGGTGCGGATCATGGCGCTGTGCCCGGGTTTCGTGCGCACCGAGTTCCACCAGCGGGCGGGGATGGGCACCTCGGACATTCCCGGTTGGATGTGGCTGGACGCCGACCGCGTGGTGGACGCCGGCCTGCGCGACCTGGCCCGCGGCAAGTCGCTGTCGGTGCCCGACCCCCGTTACAAGGCGCTGCTCGGCGCGACGAAGCTGGTGCCGCGCGGTGTGCTGGGGGGCGTCTCCTCCCGGGCGGGGCGGAAGTACGGCCCGAAGCGGGACTCCTGAGCCCCCGCGACCGGCGCGGCGAGGGGACGCGGCCCCGGGCGGCGGCGGCGAACGGCCGGAGCCCCCGGCACCGACCGTGATGGGTCGGTGCCGGGGGCCCTTGCGCGGGTGGCGCGGACGCCTCCCGGGCGAGTCGGTTCGGGGTGGATGTCCTGTCGGATCCGGCCCCGGTGCCGCGTCGGGTCAGTGCGCGTGACCGTGACCGTGGCCGTGACCGGCGGTCTCCGGCTCCTCCTCCTTCTTCTCCACCACCAGGGTCTCGGTGGTGAGCAGCAGGGAGGCGATGGAGGCGGCGTTCTCCAGGGCGGAGCGGGTGACCTTCACCGGGTCGATGACGCCGGCCTTCACCAGGTCGCCGTACTCGCCGGTGGCGGCGTTGAAGCCCTGGCCCCGGTCCAGCTCGGCCACCTTGGAGGTGATGACGTAGCCCTCCGCGCCGGCGTTCTCGGCGATCCAGCGCAGCGGCTCGACGGCGGCGCGGCGGACCACGGCGATGCCGGTGGCCTCGTCGCCGGTGCGGCCCAGGCTGTCGGAGAGCACCTTGGCGGCGTGCACCAGGGCGGAACCACCGCCGGAGACGATGCCCTCCTCGACCGCGGCGCGGGTGGCGGAGATGGCGTCCTCGAGGCGGTGCTTCTTCTCCTTCAGCTCCACCTCGGTGGCGGCGCCGACGCGGATGACGCACACGCCGCCGGCCAGCTTGGCCAGGCGCTCCTGGAGCTTCTCGCGGTCCCAGTCCGAGTCGGTGGTCTCGATCTCGGCCTTGATCTGGGCGACGCGACCCTGCACGTCGTCGGCGGAACCGGCGCCGTCGACGATGGTGGTGTCGTCCTTGGTGACGGTCACGCGGCGGGCGGAGCCCAGCACGTCGAGACCGGCCTGGTCGAGCTTGAGGCCGACCTCCTCGGAGATGACGGTGGCGCCGGTCAGGGTGGCCATGTCGGCGAGCATCGCCTTGCGGCGGTCACCGAAGCCGGGAGCCTTGACCGCGACGGAGTTGAAGGTGCCGCGGATCTTGTTGACCACCAGGGTGGACAGGGCCTCGCCCTCGACGTCCTCGGCGATGATCAGCAGGGGGCGGGAACCGCCGGACTGCATGATCTTCTCCAGCAGCGGCAGCAGGTCGGCGATGGCGCCGATCTTGCCCTGGTGGATGAGGATGTAGGGGTCGTCGAGGACGGCCTCCATGCGCTCCTGGTCGGTGACCATGTAGGGCGACAGGTAACCCTTGTCGAAGGCCATGCCCTCGGTGAAGTCCAGCTCCAGGCCGAAGGTCTGGGACTCCTCGACGGTGATGACACCGTCCTTGCCGACCTTGTCCATGGCCTCGGCGATCAGCTCGCCGACCTGCGCGTCCTGGGCGGACAGCGCGGCGACGGCGGCGATGTCCTCCTTGGAGTCGATCGGCCGGGCGCCGGCGATCAGCTCGTCGGAGACGGCCTTGACCGCGGCGTCGATGCCCTTCTTCAGGGCGGCGGGGGAGGCGCCGGCGGCGACGTTGCGCAGACCCTCGCGAACCAGGGCCTGGGCCAGCACGGTGGCGGTGGTGGTGCCGTCACCCGCGATGTCGTTGGTCTTGGTCGCCACCTCCTTGACCAGCTGCGCGCCGAGGTTCTCGTACGCGTCCTCGACCTCGACCTCACGGGCGATGGTCACGCCGTCGTTGGTGATGGTGGGGGCGCCGAACTTCTTGTCGATGACCACGTTGCGGCCCTTGGGGCCGATGGTCACCTTCACCGCGTCGGCGAGCTTGTCGACACCGCGCTCGAGGGCGCGCCGGGCGTCCTCGTCGAACTTCAGAGTTTTCGCCATGGGGTGGATGTCCCTTGTCGTTGCGTGACTGCTGACGGCGGACCGACCGAGGGTGAGGGGGACCGGACCGGGTGCCCGTCGTGTTCCGGGTCCCGCACGGTCCCGTGCGCCCCCGCCCGGCCGGCGGCGGGGTGAGCGGTGGCCCGGCGCCGAGCGGTGAACCGCTCGGCGCCGGGCCCGGGGCGTGGCCGTGTTCCGACCCGCCCCTTATTTCACTTCTCGATGATCGCGAGCACGTCGCGGGCCGAGAGGACGAGGTACTCCTCGCCGTTGTACTTCACCTCGGTACCGCCGTACTTGCTGTAGAGCACGATGTCGCCGACCTTGACGTCGAGCGGCAGGCGCTGGCCGTCCTCGAATCGGCCCGGGCCCACTGCGAGGACGGTGCCCTCCTGGGGCTTCTCCTTCGCGGTGTCCGGGATGACCAGGCCGGAGGCCGTGGTCTGCTCGGCGTCGAGCGGCTGGACCACGATGCGGTCCTCGAGCGGCTTGATGGCAACCTTGGAGCTGGCGGTCGTCACGATCCGACCTCCCCCTTCGGAGATCTCACGGGGTCAATGTCTGTGAGCGGCACGACCTGGTGGATCCGTCGTCGCGGGTGCCGGATCCGCCTGTCGCGCGATGCCGGCACTCTCGGTGGGAGAGTGCCGGCACCGAGCCTAGAACGCGGTTAGCACTCAGTCAACCAGAGTGCCAGCGCGCGCCGTGGACGGCTGATTCACGACGTGTCCCGAGAGGCCGAAGTGCGCCCCGGGGCACCGGAAAAGGGGCTTCCAGTGTCCGATGAGCGGGTGATCATCCCGGTTCGCGGCTCAGATGTAGTCCTCCAAACGAGCCAATGCGAACCCCTGTTCGGTCGCGGTGTCGAGAACCAGCCGGATCATGTCGGGCATCGTCCCCTTCCACTCGTTGGGTCCCCGGAAGTGGGTGAGGATGATGTCCCCGGGGTGGAACTTCCGGTCCCCCCGCCCCCACTCCATGCGGTCCACGAAGGCCTCCTCCGCCCACAGCGGCACCAACTCCACGCCGCACTCGGCCGCGACCTCCAGCGTGGTGCGGTCGTAGGCCCCGTACGGCGGGCGGAACATGGTCGGCCGCTCGCCGATCTCCTTCTCCAGCACGTCCTGCTGACGGCAGATCTCCCGCTTCTGCTCCTCCCGGCTCAGTTTCGGCATCTCCCGGTGGTTGATCGAGTGGTTGTGGATGCCGTGGCCGTCGGCGTGCATCCGCCGGAAGTAGTCGTAGTCGTTCCGGGCGACGTGATCGGAGAGGAAGGCGGTGTAGGGGATGTCCAGTTCCCGCATCATCTCCAACAGTTTCGGGTCCTTCTCCGCGCCGTCGTCGATGGTCAGGAAGACCACCCGGTCCTCGGTGGGCACCCGGGTGATCACCGGCGGGAGACCGTCGCCGGAGATGTGCCCGGGCTCGGTGACGAGGGTGGGCCTTTCCTTCGGCGGAGCGGGGGGGCGCAGCGGCGGTTTGCTCAGCCGCCAGGTGCGGGCGGCGGCGATCCGGCGCTGCTCCAGGCGTTCCAGCCGCTCGGCGTGCGCGAGCATGGCGTCCCCGGCGAGCCGCAACGCCGCGGGCCCCGGGGCCCCGGCCGACAGGCCCCCGCGCAGCGCCTCCGGCGCGTGGGCGGCGGCCAGGCCGCCCTCCCCGTCCGCGGTGCCCGCGCCCCCGGCCGGGGGC
>NZ_VKHT01000399.1 GCF_014141535.1 Streptomyces alkaliphilus
GCTGGATCCGGTGATGATCTCGGAGGTGTTGGACGATCTGGCGTCCCTCGTGTCGGGCGGGGAGGAGCCCGGATCCTGAGGGGCACGGTCCTCTTTCGGGCATGTCCTCCCGTATGCCGGAAAGACGCCCGGAAGAGGCCGTGCGGAGGCGAATCCGGCGCGGATCGGGCAGGGTGTCCTTCCCTCCCCATCGGGCGCGCCGTTCGAGCGACGGGGTGGGGGGAGGGGAAGCGCACGGCCGACAACGGTGATTCCGAGAATCCGGAGGAGAATCGTGCACCACGCGAACACGGCGATCGGCAGATTCGGCAGGGGCATGACGCAGACGGGCATCGCCTGCATGGTCGCGGCCGCGATCACCGCCATCGGGGTGCGGGAGCCCGTCCCGGCGGTCTTGATGATCGCCGGTTCGGTCTTCGCCCTGCTCGGCGTCCTCCTCGCCCCCCGCTCGGGGTGAGCGCGGGGGCCCGTCCGTCACCGGCCGGCCCCCCCGCGCCCCGCTCCCGAACGCCTCAGTCGAAGACGAGCTTCCCCGTCCTGGTGCGCTTGAGTTCGAAGAAGTCCGGATACGACGCCATGGTGCGGACGGCGTCGAAGAGCCGTGCCGCCTCCTCACCCCGCGGTATCGAATTGAGCACCGGACCGAAGAAGGCCACTCCGTCGATGTGGATCGTGGGGGTTCCCACGTCCTCCCCCACCGCGTCCATGCCCGTGTGGTGGCTGCGTCGCAGCGCCTCGTCGAAGGTGTCCTCGTTCGCCGCCTCCGCCAGGTCTGCGGGCAGCCCCACCTCGGCGAGCGATTCCCGGACCACCACCGCGAAGTCCTTGTTCCCGCCCGGGTGGATGCGGGTTCCCATGGCCGTGTAGAGGTCGGCGAGCACCTCCTCGCCGTGCTGCTCGGCGGCCGCCGTGAGGACTCGGACCGGCCCGAGCGAGGTGTCGATCAGGGCGCGGTAGTCCTCCGGGATGTCCCGGTTCTCGTTGAGCACGTACAGGCTCATCACGTGGAAGCGCAGGTCCATGGGGCGCAGCCGGGCGACCTCCACGATCCAGCGCGAGGTGATCCAGGCGAAGGGGCAGGCGGGGTCGAACCAGAAGCCGACACGGACGGGGTCACCGGGTTCGGACATCACGGTGTTCAAGGTCGCGTCCTTTCGCGTGTCCCGGCGGTCGGGGACCGTCCGGGAGCGGTTGGGGGACCGCCCCCCCCCGGGGGGGCGGTCGCACGAGGGGCCGGTGGCCCCACAGCGATGAACCGGGAGAGAGCTCCCCCTGTTCCCGTCCACCGGGTCGGCGGGCCGCCCGGGAGCGATGGTCACCGGAGCTTCACGTGTGGGCACGGATTTCCCGCACGTTTCCCGCACCTGTGATGGGAATGGTGGGCGGATCGGGAGATAACCGGCCGATTTCCCGGAAAGGCGACCCGAATCCCACCGTCCGTTCGGAGGCCGATGTGACGACCCTGGCCATGCTCGCCATCGTGGCGGGCGCCATCGCCGTGCTCTTCATGCTGATCATGGGGCTGAAGCTGCACGCTTTCGTGGCCCTTCTGCTGACCAGCGTGCTCACCGCCGTCGCCCTCGGCATTCCGCTGGAGGAGGTGGCGGAGACCATCGAGGAGGGCATGGGGGGTGTCCTGGGGACGGTCGCGGTGATCGTGGGTCTGGGGGCGATGTTCGGACAGGTGCTGCGGGTGACCGGCGCCGCCGAACGGATCGCCGACACCCTGGTGTCGGCCTTCGGTGAACGCCGGGTTCCCTGGTCGCTGGGAGCCACCGGCCTGATCGTGGGGATCCCGGTCTTCTTCGACGTGGCCCTGGTGTTGTTGATCCCTCTGGTCTACACACTCGCCAAACGGCTGGGGAAGTCGCTGGTGGTGTTCGCCCTGCCCCTGCTGGCCGGCCTGAGCGCGGCACACAGCCTGATCCCGCCCACCCCCGGACCGGTGGCGGCGGCCGGGATCCTGGAGGCCGACCTGGGCTGGGTCATCCTCTTCGGCCTGCTCGCCTCGATTCCCGCCGTCATCCTGGGCGGTGTTCTCTACGGCCGCTTCATCGGGCAGCGCGTGGTGGTCGGCGTTCCGGCCGAGATGGAGGAGGAGGTCGGGGACGGCGGGAACGGGAAGCACGGCGGCGGAACGAAGGACGGGGGGAACGGCGACTCCAACGACGACGAAACCTCCGGGAGCGACACCGGGGAGAACCGCCCCGGCTTCGGTCTGGTGCTGACGATCCTCGCCGTCCCCCTCCTGCTCATCCTCGGCAACACCGTGACCGAGGCCGTGCTCGACGAGGACACCCTGTTCGCCCGGGTGATGGCCCTGGTGGGCGACCCGATGGTGGCCCTGATCATCGCCGTGCTGCTCGCCTTCTACGTGCTGGGGACGCGTTACGGTCTGGGACGGACCGAATTGCAGTCGGTGGCGACCAAGGCACTGGAGCCGGTGGGCATGATCCTGCTGGTCACCGGCGCCGGTGGGGTTCTCGGCGAGGTTCTGGAGCGCAGCGGGGTGGGCGAGGCGCTGGAGGAGGTCCTGGAGGCCACGGCCCTGCCGATCATCCTGCTGGCCTTCGTGGCGGCGGCGGTGCTCCGTGTCTGCCTGGGTTCCGGGACCGTGGCCACGGTGACGGCCGCCGCGATCGTCGCGCAGGCCGTGGAGGCACAGGACCTCTCGGCCGCCATGCTCGGCGCGGTGGTGGTCGCCATCGGGGCGGGCGCCACGGTGCTCTCGCACGTCAACGACTCGGGGTTCTGGCTGGTCAACCGCTTCCTGGGGCTCACCGAGAAACAGACGTTGGTGACCTGGACCGCCATGCAGACGATCATGGGATGCGTGGCTTTCCTCACTGTTCTTGCCATAAGTCCGATGTTGTAGGGGAGGTGACCCACCAGGCGCGTTCGGCGCGCCGGAGCCGGTCGACAGCCGTCGTCGCGAAGGGAGACCGTTCGCATGCCCGAGAGCCCCTCCGGGGAATTCGTCAACTGGTCGGGGAGCCTGCGCTTCACACCGGGTGAGTTCCTCCATCCCGCCGACGAGGAGGAGGTGGTGGAACGGGTCCGTCTGGCGGCCGAGCGCGGGGAGACCGTCCGTCCCGTGGGTTCCGGTCACTCCTCCACGCCGCTGTCCGCCACCGACGAGGTGCTGATGTCGCTCGACCGGATGAGCGGGTTGGTGGCCTACGACCGCGAGGCACTGCGCGGCACGCTGTTGCCGGGCACCGGCCTGGCGGAGGCCGGCCGGTTGCTGGCCATGGCGGACATGGGGATGGAGAACCTCGGCGACGTGGACTACCAGGCCATCGCCGGAGCCATCGCCACCGGCACCCACGGCACCGGCACCACCCTGCCCAACCTGGGGGCGAATCTGGTGGGTGGCCGTCTGGTCACCGGCACCGGCGCCGTGGTGCCCTTCGGTGAGGAGGCGGGCCCGGACCACGACCCCGATCTGCTGCGGGCGGCCCGGGTCTCGCTGGGGGCACTGGGGGTGATGACCTCGTTGACGCTGCGTCTGCTGCCCGACCACGACCTGCACCGGGTGAACTGGTGCACGCACATCGACTGGGCGCTGGAGCACTTCCACCGGCTGGCCGCCGCCCACCGGCACTTCGACCTCTACTGGTACCCGCGCAGCGACCTCGCGCAGGTGCGGACGCTGAACATGCCGGGGGAAGAGCCCGAGGACCCCGCGCTGATCCCGCCGGGGCGGCACCTGCGCCGTGACGAGACGGACTCCAACCACGAGATCATCCCCAACAGCCGGGAGCTGAAGTTCGACGAGATGGAGTACATGCTGCCGCTGGAGGCGGGGCTGGAGTGCTTCCGGGTGATCCGCGAGCGGATCCGGGAACGGCACCGCCGGACGGTGGCGTGGCGGGTGCTGCTGCGCACCATCGCCCCGGACGACGGCCTGATCAGCACCTGCGAGGGGCGGCCGACCATGACGATCGCGCTGTTGCAGAACAACACCCTCCCCCACGACGAGTACTTCGGGGACCTGGAGCCGATCCTGCGGGACTTCGGGGGCCGGCCCCACTGGGGCAAGAAACACTCGCTGAGGGCCGCCGACCTGCGCCCGTTGTATCCCGGCTGGGACACCTTCAACGAGGTGCGGCGACGGTTGGACCCAAAGGGCGTCTTCCTCAACGACCACCTGCGGGACCTGCTGATCGAGGAGGGCTCGGAGGAGTGGCACCGCGTCGGGGAGACGAGGAAGAGGCGCCGCGAGGAGGCGAGGGCATGAGCAGCGCGGAGGGCACCTTCGAGGCACCGGGGAGCCGGACCTGGGTGTTCCCGGGGGGCCACATCCCGGTGGAGAGCACCGGGCCGGAGCCGGAGTTCACGAGCCGGGACGAACTGTGCCTGCTCAACGCCGGCCCGGAACCGGCGGCTGTGGAGCTGACCGTCCTGCACGAGGACCGCGAGCGGGTGGGCCCCTATCCGCTG
>NZ_VKHT01000004.1 GCF_014141535.1 Streptomyces alkaliphilus
TCGCGACACCCCCCGCCCGCCGGGTACGCTCACCGCCGTGCCCCCAGCAGACCGGAATCACACCTCGCCGCCCAGGCCGGAGAACGTCCGCCCCGTCCCGACGGCCGAGCTGGCCGCCCTGGCGGGAGCCGAGCCGCCCGACGCCAGCGCGTCGATCACCGGCATCACCCACGACTCGCGTGCCGTGCGCCAGGGCGACCTTTACGCCGCCCTGCCCGGTGCCCGCTTCCACGGCGCCGACTTCGCCGAGCAGGCCGCCCGGCGCGGCGCCGCCGCCGTGCTGACCGACCCCGAGGGGGCGGAACGCGCCGCCGCGGCCGGCCTCCCGGTGATCGTGGTGCCCGACCCGCGCGCCCGGATGGGCGAACTCGCCGCCCGGATCTACGGGGACCCCGGCGCGGGGCTGCTGCGGGTCGGCATCACCGGCACCTCCGGCAAGACCACCACCGCGTACCTGATCGAGGGCGGCCTGCGCAAGGCCTCGCCGCGCGGCGGGGGCGTGGGCCTGATCGGCACCGTGGAGACCCGCATCGGCGACGATCGGGTCAAATCGGAGCGCACCACACCGGAGGCGACCGACCTGCAGGCGCTGCTCGCGGTGATGCGCGAACAGGGTGTCGGATCGGTGGTCATGGAGGTCTCCAGCCACGCCCTGGTGCTGGGCCGGGTGGACGGCTGCGTCTACGACGTGGCGGTCTTCACCAACCTCAGCGCCGAGCACCTGGACTTCCACCCCGACATGGAGGACTACTACCGGGCCAAGGCGCAGCTGTTCACCGCGGCCCGTTCCCGGGCCGCCGTCGTCAACATCGACGACGCGCACGGCCGACGGCTGGTGGACGACGCGACCGCGGCGGGCCTGCCGGTGACCACCTACTCGGCCGAGGGCCACCCGGACGCCGACTGGCACGCCGACGGGGTGGAGATCGGCCCGTTGGGCTCCTCCTTCACTGCATACGGTCCCGACGGTGTCCGGGTGCGGGCCTCCGCCCCGCTGCCGGGCGCCTTCAACGTCGCCAACACCCTGGCCGCGATCGTCGCCCTGGCGGTGGCGGGAGCCGACCCGCAGGCCGCGGCCGACGGCATCGCCGCGGTCCCGGGCGTGCCGGGCCGCCTGGAGCGGGTGGACGTCGGTCAGCCCTACCTGGCGGTGGTGGACTACGCCCACAAGCCGGACGCCGTGGAGTCGGTGCTCCGGGCGGTCCGTCGGGTCACCGAGGGACGGGTGCACGCCGTGCTGGGGTGTGGCGGCGACCGGGACCCGCACAAACGTCCGGCGATGGGCGAGGCGCTGGCCCGGCTCGCCGACACCGCCGTGCTCACCAGTGACAACCCCCGCGGCGAGGATCCCCTGGCGATCCTCGCCACCATGCTGGCCGGCGCCGCCCGGGTGCCGATCCACGAGCGGGGCACGGTCCTGGTCGAGGAGGACCGCGCCGCCGCCATCGCCGCGGCGGTGGCCCGGGCCGAGCCCGGGGACACCGTCCTCGTCGCCGGGAAGGGTCACGAGACCGGCCAGGACATCGCCGGCGTGATCCGGCCCTTCGACGACCGCCTCGAACTGCGCGCCGCCATCGGGCGCGCCGGTCACGCCGCCCACACTTCGGGGAAGGACCTGAACCCCGCATGATCCCCCTTTCCGCAGCCGAACTCGTCGCCGTCACCGGTGGGACGGGCCACGGCATACCGGAGCCGGCGCCGCTCGTGACCGGGCCGGTGGTCATCGATTCCCGTCTCGTGGAACCGGGCGCCCTCTTCGCCGCGCTGCGCGGCGACCGGGTGGACGGCCACGACTTCGCCGCCGGGGCGGTCGCCGCCGGCGCCGTCTGCGTGCTGGCGAACCGCCCGATCGAGGGGGTGCCGACGGTCGTCGTCCCGGACGTCACGGTCGCCCTGGGAGCCCTGGCACGGCACGTGGTGGGCGAGCTGGGCGCCACCGTGGTGGCGATGACCGGTTCGGCCGGCAAGACCTCCACGAAGGATCTGATCGCCCAGCTGCTGGAGCGGATCGCGCCCACGGTGTGGCCCCCGGAGTCCTTCAACAACGAGATCGGGCTGCCGCTGACCGCGTTGCGCGCCGGCGCCGGTACCCGGCATCTGGTGCTGGAGATGGGTGCCCGGGGCGTGGGGCACATCCGCCACCTGGCGGGGCTCACCCCGCCGCGGATCGGTGTGGTGCTCAACGTCGGGACCGCGCACCTGGGCGAGTTCGGCAGCCGGGAGGCCATCGCCGAGGCCAAGGGGGAACTGGTCGAGGCGCTGCCGTCGGCGGAGGACGGCGGGGTGGCGGTGCTCAACGCCGACGACCCGCTGGTGCGGGCGATGGCCTCGCGCACCCGGGCCCGGACGGTGTTCTTCGGCGAGTCCCCGGAGGCCGACATCCGGGCCGAGAACGTGCGACTCACCGAGGACGGGCGTCCGGCCTTCCGTCTCATCACCCCCTCCGGCTACGCCGATCTGACGATGCGACTGTACGGTGAGCACCACGTGTCGAACGCGCTGGCCGCCGCGGCTGTCGCCCACGAGTTGGGCCTGTCCGCCGCCGCCCTCGCCGAGGCACTGGCGGAGGCGGGACCGCTCTCGCGGTGGCGGATGGAGGTCACCGAGCGGGCGGACGGAGTGACGATCGTCAACGACGCCTACAACGCCAACCCCGATTCCACGCGGGCCGCCCTGCGCGCGCTCGCCGCGATGGGCCGTGGCCGCCGCACCTGGGCGGTGCTGGGCACCATGGCGGAGCTGGGGGAGGCGTCGCAGGCCGAGCACGACGCCGTCGGTCGACTCGTCGTCCGGCTCAATGTCGGCAAGCTCGTGGCGGTCGGCGGCCGAGAGGCCGCCTGGCTCGACATGGGCGCGAAGAACGAGGGTTCGTGGGGTGAGGAGTCGGTGCACGTGTCCGACGCCCGAACGGCACTGGAACTGTTGCGCGCGGAGTTGCGACCCGGGGATGTGGTCCTGGTGAAGGCTTCCCGCGCGGTGGGATTGGAGAAGGTCGCGCTCGGTCTGATCGCCGATGGGGCGAACGCCGCGGACTCCGAAGGCGGGGTCGCCGCCCGATGAGGCAGATCCTCGTATCCGGGGTCCTCGGACTCTTCCTGACCCTGGTGGGCACTCCGCTGCTCATCAAGCTGCTGGCCCGCAAGGGCTACGGCCAGTACATCCGGGACGACGGTCCGCGCGACCACCACAGCAAGCGCGGAACCCCGACCATGGGCGGCATCGCCTTCATCCTGGCGACGCTCATCGCCTACTTCACGACCAAGATCATCAGCGGCAGCTCGCCGTCGGTCTCCGGTCTGTTGGTCCTCTTCCTCTTCGCGGGAATGGGCCTGGTCGGCTTCCTGGACGACTACATCAAGATCGTCAAGCAGCGCAGCCTCGGCCTGCGGGCCAAGGCGAAGATGCTCGGCCAGCTCATCGTCGGTATCGCCTTCGCGGTGCTGGCCCTGAACTTCGCGGACGCCCGGGGTCAGACCCCGGCCTCCACCCACCTGTCCTTCACCCAGGACTTCGGTTGGTCCATCGGCCCGGTGCTTTTCGTGCTGTGGGCGTTGTTCATGATCCTGGCCATGTCCAACGGTGTGAACCTCACCGACGGTCTGGACGGCCTGGCCACCGGTGCCTCGGTGATGGTCTTCGGGGCCTACGTCTTCATCGGCGTCTGGCAGTACGGCCAGAGCTGCGCCAACGAACTCACCGCCGGGCCGGGCTGCTACGAGGTCCGCGACCCGTTGGACCTGGCGATCGTGGCCTCCGCCCTGATGGGAGCGCTCTTCGGCTTCCTGTGGTGGAACACCTCGCCCGCCAAGGTCTTCATGGGCGACACCGGCTCCCTCGCCCTGGGCGGGGCGCTGGCCGGTCTGGCGATCGTCTCCCGCACCGAGCTGCTGCTCGCCATCCTCGGCGGCCTGTTCGTCCTGATCACCATGTCCGTGGTGATCCAGGTCGGCTCCTTCCGTCTCACCGGCAAACGGGTCTTCAAGATGGCCCCGCTCCAACACCACTTCGAGTTGAAGGGGTGGAGCGAGGTGCTGATCGTGGTCCGGTTCTGGATCATCCAGGGCATCTGCGTGATCGTCGGCATCGGACTGTTCTACGGCAGTTGGGTGGCCGGCTGGTGAGCGCCGACACCCTGCCGCCGGGCGCCGAACCGGACGAGGCCTGGGTCGGCCGGCGGGTCACCGTCGCCGGCCTCGGCGTCACCGGCGAGAGCGCCGCCCGGGTGCTCGCCGGCCTCGGCGCCCGGGTGGTCGTGGTGGACGGCGGCGACGGCGAGCGGCAGCGGGCCCGCGCCGAGGCGCTGCGCGCCGCCGTGCCCGACGGGGACCTCACCGTCCGCCTCGGGGACGGGGCGACCCTGCCCGACGGCACCGGGCTCGTCGTCACCTCGCCGGGCTGGCCCCCCTCCGCCCCGCTGTTCGCGGCGGCGGCAGGGGCCGGGGTCCCGGTGATCGGTGACATCGAGCTGGCCCGTCGGCTGCGCCGCCCTGCCGCGGACGGCACCCCGCCCGCCGAGTGGCTGGCGATCACCGGGACCAACGGCAAGACCACCACGGTGCGGATGCTCGCGGCGATGCTGGAGGCCGCCGGCCTGCGCACCGCCGCCGTCGGCAACGTCGGCACCCCGCTGCTGGACGTGGTCCGCTCCGCCGAGCCGTACGACGTGCTCGCCCTGGAGCTGTCCAGCTACCAGCTGCACTGGTCACCGAAGATCGCGGCGCACTCGGCGGCGATCCTCAACATCGCCCCCGACCACCTGGACTGGCACGGCGGCCCCGAGGCGTACGCCGCGGCCAAGGCCCGGATCTACGAGGGCAACCGGGTCGCCTGCGTCTACAACGCCGACACCCCCGACGGGGAGGTCCCGGTGCGGGAGGCGGAGGTCGAGGAGGGCTGCCGGGCGATCGGCTTCACCCTCGGCGTCCCCGCCCCCTCCCAACTGGGTGTGGTGGACGACCTGCTGGTGGACCGGGCCTTCGGGCCCGACCGCCGGCGGGCCGCCCGGGAGTTGGCGGCGGTCTCCGACGTGCGTCCCGCGGCCCCGCACAACGTGGCCAACGCCCTGGCCGCCGCCGCCCTGGCGCTTGCCCACGGCGTGGAGCCGAGGGCCGTGCGGGACGGACTGCGAGCCTTCCGCCCCGACGCCCACCGCATCTCCACCGTCGCCCGGCGGGCCGGGGTGGAGTGGGTGGACGACTCCAAGGCCACCAACCCGCACGCCGCCGCCGCCTCGCTCGCCGCCTACGACCCGATCGTGTGGATCGCCGGCGGCCTGGCCAAGGGCGCGACCTTCGACGACCTGGTGCGCGACGCGGCCCCGCGGCTGCGCGCGGTGATCCTGCTGGGCGCCGAACGGGCCCTGATCGCCGAGGCGCTTCGGCGACACGCCCCGGATGTGCCGGTCGTCGACCTGGAGCGGACCGACACTGGGGCGATGGCGGAGGCCGTGCGCGAGGCGGACCGGCTGGCCCGCCCCGGCGACACGGTGCTGCTGGCGCCCGCCTGCGCCTCCATGGACATGTTCACCCACTACATGGAGCGCGGCGACGCCTTCGCCGGGGCCGTGCGCGCCCTCCCGGCCGCGGACCCGGACACCGGCGCGGCCGGCGGGGACGGGCCGGGGTAACGACGGGACCGCGCGCCCGGGGTCCACGACCCGTTCGCGCGTCCGGGGCGGTGGGTCGTGCCGAGCGGGCACCCCACCGCCCCGGACGCGCGCGGACCGGGATCGGGGCACGAGAACCGGAGGGGACAGCATGCAGGTCGACCGAAGCGGTGGAGGTCGGACCGCCGGCGCCGCCGGCCGTCCCCGGGCACCGCGCCCCGCCCCCCGGAACGGGGTCGAGCGGGCACCACGTCGTCCGGCCCCGCCGCCGCGTCCGCCCCGCACCCCGGGCCGGGGCGGTCCCCGCCGGCCCCTGGCGCGGCTGCGACGGTCCTGGGACCGTCCGCTGACCGCCTACTACGTGGTCCTGGGAACCTCGCTGCTGATCATCCTGACGGGCCTGGTGATGGTCTTCTCGGCCTCCCAGATCCAGGCGCTGCGCCAAGGGCTGCCGGCCACGTTCTACTTCCGCAAGCAGTTGGTGGCGGCTCTCCTGGGAGCGGTGCTGATGCTGATCGCGGCCCGCACCCCGGTGCGGCTGCTGCGCGCCCTCACCTACCCCTTCCTGCTGGCCTCCGTGGTCCTGCTGGTCCTGGTCCAGGTGCCGGGCGTGGGCGTCACGGTCAACGGTTCCACCAACTGGATCCCGCTCGCGGGCCCCTTCATGCTCCAGCCCAGCGAGATCGCCAAGCTGGCCCTCGTGTTGTGGGGAGCCGACCTGTTGGCGCGCAAGGGGGAGCGCCGCCTGCTGGTGCAGTGGCGTCACCTGCTGATCCCGCTGGTGCCCGGTGCCCTGCTCATCTGCGGCCTGGTGCTGCTGGGCGGGGACATGGGAACGGTGATGATCCTCGCCGCCATCCTCTTCGCCCTGCTGTGGCTGGCGGGAGCCCCCACCCGACTGTTCGTCGGCGCGCTCGGGATCGCCGCCGTGCTGGGCGCGCTGTTGATCGCGAGCGCCCCCCACCGCACCGGTCGGCTCACCTGTGTGCTGGCCACCGACCCGGGGCCGGAGGACCGCTGCTGGCAGGCGGTGCACGGCATCTACGCGCTCGCCTCGGGCGGCTGGTTCGGTTCCGGACTGGGGGCGAGCGTGGAGAAATGGGGCGAGCTGCCCGAGCCGCACACCGACTTCATCTTCGCCATCGCGGGCGAGGAGTTGGGCCTGGCGGGGACGCTGTCGATCCTCGGTCTGTTCGCCGCTCTAGGCTATGCGGGTATCCGCGTGGCCGGACGCACGGAGGATCCCTTCGTCAGGTATGCCGCGGGAGGTGTGATGGCCTGGTTGATGGCCCAGTTCGTCATCAACATCGGCGCCGTCCTCGGGCTGCTGCCGATCGCCGGGGTGCCCCTCCCGCTGTTCTCCTACGGGGGCTCCGCCCTGCTGCCCACCATGTTCGCCGTGGGGTTGCTGATCGCCTTCGCGCGCAGCGAGCCGGCGGCGCGTGCCGCCCTGGCCATGCGGCGACGACCCGGCGGGAAGGGACCGGCCGGGTCCAGATGGTCGTCGATGCGACGGCGCGTCGCCCGCGCGCCGTCCGGAGAGCGGTGAAATCGGTGCATGTCGTACTCGCCGGCGGTGGGACCGCCGGCCACATCGAACCCGCGCTCGCCCTCGCGGACGCCCTGCGCAGGCAGGACCCGGGGACGGGCATCACGGCGCTCGGTACCGAACGCGGTCTGGAGACCCGTCTGGTGCCCGAGCGCGGGTACGAGTTGGCCCTCATCCCGGCGGTGCCGCTGCCCCGCAAGCCGACACCCGAACTGATCACGGTGCCCGGCCGGCTGCGCGGGACGGTGAAGGCCGCCGAGCAGATCCTGGAGCGGACCAAGGCGGACTGCCTGGTGGGCTTCGGTGGTTACGTGGCACTTCCCGGCTACCTCGCGGCCAAGCGACTCGGGGTGCCGATCGTGGTCCACGAGGCCAACGCGCGGCCGGGCCTGGCCAACAAGATCGGTGCCCGGTACACCTCCCATGTGGCCGTCTCCACGCCCGACAGCAAGTTGCGCAACGCCCGTTACGTGGGCATCCCGTTGCGGCGCTCGATCGCGGCGCTGAACCGGGCGGAGATGCGCGACCAGGCCCGGGCGGCCTTCGGCCTGGACCCGCGGGTGCCGACCCTCCTGGTGACCGGCGGTTCGCAGGGGGCGCGCCGGATCAACGAGGCGGTGGAGGCGGTGGCGCCCACCCTCCAGCGCTCCGGCATCCAGGTGCTGCACGCGGTGGGACCGAAGAACGAACTGCCCCGGATCGACAACATGCCGGGAATGCCCCCCTACATCCCGGTATCGTATCTGGATCGCATGGATCTGGCCTACGCCGCCGCCGACATGATGCTCTGCCGGGCCGGCGCGATGACCGTCGCCGAACTCGCCGCCGTCGGGCTGCCCGCCGCGTACGTCCCGCTGCCCATCGGCAACGGTGAACAGCGGCTCAACGCCCAGCCGGTGGTCCGGGCCGGCGGCGGACTCCTCGTGGACGACGCCGAGCTGACCCCGGAGTGGATCCGCTCCGAGGTCATCCCGGTGCTGACCGATCCCGGACGGCTGGCCGTGATGTCCCGCGCCGCGGCCGAGTTCGGTCGCAGGGACGCCGACGACCTGCTGGTCGGGATGGTGCACGACGCCATCGCGGAGCGCCACGGGCAGCGCTGAGACCTCCCCGGGCCGGCCCGGCACGCCCGTTCCCGGGCCGCCCGGGCCGATTCGGCAGGGGTGTGCGGGGACGGGTGGGACGCGACCGACGGTCGCCGAGGAACGGAGCGGGAGCATGGGCGGATCGGCCGGGACCGCGCGACCGGCGCGACCGGGACGGAAGGCGGGGCGCGACCCCGGGCCGGCCGGTGTCGGTGCCGGGGCCCCCGGCGCCCCGCCCGGCGAACCGGGGCAGGGCCCCCGCCGCCCGCGCCGGGGGCTGCGCCGACCGGTCGTGCTCCTCGCCCTCGTCGTCCTGCTGCCGGCCCTCACCGGCTTCACGCTGTGGGCGCTGTACGGCTCGAATTGGCTGCGGATCGAGCGGGTTTCGGTCGAGTGGACCGGCGGGCCCCGGGAGTTGACGGCCCGGGAGATCGAACGGGTCGCGGCCGTACCGGTCGGCGCGCCGCTGGCCTCCCTGGACACCTCCGGGACCCGCGAGCGCCTGTTGGCCGAACTGCCCCGGCTCGCCGACGCGCGGGTGGCCCGCTCCTGGCCGCGCGGGGTGGAGGTGGAGGTCACCGAGCGGGTGGCCGTGGTGCTGGAGCGCGCCACGGCCGGGTTCACCGAGATCGATGCCACGGGGACGGCCTTCGGGGAGGTGCCCGAGGCCCTGCCCGGCGTTCCGCTGCTGGAGATGGAGCCCGTGGAGGGCGCGAGCCTGCGTCGTTTCGGCGAGGAGGGGTTGCGCGCCGGGGCGGTCGCGGTGGCCGCCGCGCTGCCGGAGTCGGTTGCGGGCGAAACCGCGGCGATCCGGGTACGCTCGTACGACTCGATCACCCTCGAACTCTCCGACGGCCGAACGGTTCTGTGGGGGAGTGCGGAGCATCCCGAGGCCAAGTCGGCGGCGCTCGCCGCGCTGATGGCCGCGGTACCGGAGGCCGGCAGGTTCGACGTGTCGGTTCCCGGGACACCGGCGGCCGGCGACGTTCCCCCCGACGGGGCGGAGGGGTGAATCGAGGGTGGGACCGGTGGCCGACGCGTCGCCCCACCCCTCGAGGGCGAGCCGCACACCCGGCTTGACCAGCACGGAGGGTGATCACATAGGGTGAAAAGAAAACCGGGGCGCCCGGCGTGTTCGTTGAACCGCCGGCACCTGGCGACTTAGTGTCCGTTCAGGGGAATCCCGGGAACGACAAGCACGGTTAACCCTAAACTTCAGGGTTGGGGTCCGGGTCGGCCTGTCCAACCGTCCCAACGACATCAGTCGCCGCTCAGCGGGATCCGGAGAGCGGCGACACGTAACTCGAGGCGAGAGGCCTTCGACGTGGCAGCACCGCAGAACTACCTCGCAGTCATCAAGGTCGTCGGTATCGGCGGCGGTGGCGTCAACGCCATCAATCGGATGATCGAGGTCGGTCTCAAGGGCGTCGAGTTCATCGCGATCAACACCGACGCGCAGGCCCTGCTGATGAGCGACGCCGACGTCAAGCTCGATGTCGGCCGCGAACTCACCCGCGGTCTCGGCGCCGGCGCCGACCCCGAGGTGGGGCGCAAGGCCGCCGAGGACCACCGCGAGGAGATCGAGGAGGTCCTCAAGGGGGCCGACATGGTCTTCGTGACGGCCGGTGAGGGCGGCGGCACGGGCACCGGCGGCGCTCCCGTGGTCGCGAACATCGCGCGGTCCCTGGGCGCCCTCACCATCGGCGTCGTCACCCGCCCCTTCACCTTCGAGGGCCGCCGGCGCGCCAACCAGGCCGAGGACGGCATCGCCCAGCTGCGCGATGAGGTGGACACCCTCATCGTCATCCCCAACGACCGGCTGCTGTCCATCTCGGACCGTCAGGTCAGCGTGCTGGACGCCTTCAAGTCGGCCGACCAGGTACTGCTCTCCGGTGTGCAGGGCATCACCGACCTGATCACCACCCCCGGCCTGATCAACCTCGACTTCGCCGACGTCAAGTCCGTCATGTCGGAGGCCGGTTCGGCCCTGATGGGAATCGGGTCGGCGCGCGGCGACGACCGTGCGGTGGCGGCGGCCGAGATGGCCATCTCCTCCCCGCTGCTGGAGGCGTCCATCGACGGGGCCCGCGGCGTGCTGCTCTCCATCTCCGGTGGCTCCGACCTCGGTCTGTTCGAGATCAACGAGGCCGCGCAGTTGGTCAGCGAGGCCGCCCACCCCGAGGCGAACATCATCTTCGGCGCGGTCATCGACGACGCCCTCGGCGACGAGGTGCGGGTCACGGTCATCGCCGCCGGCTTCGACGGTGGTCAGCCGCCCTCCCGCAGCCGGGACAAGGTGCTGGGTTCCTACGCCGGTCGGGAGGAGACCCCGGCGCCCGCCGCCCCGGAACGCGCTCCCGAGCCCGAGCCCGAGCGTCCGTCCTTCGGGATCGGCACGTTGCCGGCCCGCGAGGAGGAGAAGGCTCCCGAGCCGCGCGCCGACGACCCGGCGGACGACCCCTTCCCGAGCCACCGTCAGGTGCCCTCCGCCCGCCCCTACGACGGCGGCCCGGCGGAGGAGCTGGACGTGCCGGACTTCCTGAAGTGACGATCCGCGGAGTGGCCGGGCCGCGCACGACCGTGCGGGGCCGAACGCGATGACCGGCGCGGCCCCGGTTCCCGGCGTGCGCACGGCCGACGGGGTGTGGCGGGAGAACACGGCCTTCACCGACCGATGGGGTGTCACCGGCGCGGCTCCCCGGTTCGCCCCCGGTCCGGCCGACCCGCGGGAGTTCGAGGCCGCCGTCGGGTTCACCATGTCGCCGCTCCCCGGCCGGGATCCCGGCTTCGCCATCCGCAACCGGGAGTGGGCCGCCGGTGACCTCGGTATCGCCCCCGACGCGCCGATCTGGATGCACCAGGTGCACGGTGCCCGGGTCGCGGTGGCCGACGGCCCCTGGCCCGGGCCCCCACCGGAGGTGGACGGTGTGGTCACCGCCCGTCCCGGCGCCGTGTTGGCCGTGCTGACCGCCGACTGCGTGCCGGTGTTGCTCTCGGACCCTGTCGCGGGCGTCGCGGGCGCCGCCCACGCCGGGCGGCCGGGGCTGATCGCCGGTGTCGTCCCGGCCACCGTGGCCGCCATGGTGGAACTGGGCGCGGAACCCTCCCGGTTGGTGGCCCGCACCGGCCCGGCGGTGTGCGGTCGCTGCTACGAGGTGCCGAGCGCGATGCGTGCCGACGCGGAGCGGGCCGCCCCGGGCTGCGGGGCGGTCACCGCCGTCGGCACCCCCGCCATCGACATCCCCGCCGGGGTTCGCCGACAACTCCTCGATGTCGGGGTGCGTGACGTGCGGCTCTCACCGGTGTGCACCCTGGAATCGGCGGACCACTTCTCCTACCGGCGCGAGGGGGTCACCGGCAGACTGGCCTCCTTCGTACGGTGTTCCGGCGGGAATTCCGCCGTGGGGCCCGTGGGGGACTCCACCGGAGGGGTTCGGCTTCCGCCCCGGCCGCGGTGATCACGGGTGGTACCGGTTGAACCGGTACCACCGGTCGGACGGGTCGGAACAGGACGAACGCAGGGTCGAGCACGGGGCGGAAGGCATGGGGGACGGGACACCGGGAGACCGGACCGCGAACGACGGGAACGGGAGCGCGCGTCGGGAGCGCGAACTCGCGGAAGCGTTGGCCCGGGTGGAGGAGCGCGTGGAGCGGGCGTGCGCCGCCGCCGGTCGCGCGCGCCGGGAGGTGACCCTGATCGTGGTCACCAAGACCCACCCCGCCGAGGACGTGCGACTGCTGGCCCGCCTCGGGGTCCGCGACGTCGCGGAGAACCGGGTGCAGGAGGCCCTGGCGAAGATCCCGACCGAGCCCTCCCCCGAGGAGGGGGCGCCGCCGGTGCGTCGCCACTTCGTCGGCCAGGTGCAGACCAACAAGGCCCGGGCGGTCGCCGGCTGGGCCGATGTCGTGCACTCGGTGGACCGGCCGCGGTTGGTCCGGGCCCTGGACGCGGCGGTGACCTTCTCGGGCCGTGCCGAGCCTCTCGACTGCCTGATCCAGGTCGCCCTCGATCGGGAGGGCGTGGACGACCTCTCCGACCCGGTGGCCGCGGGGGGCGACCGGGGCGGCGTCGCTCCGGAACGCCTCGGCGAGGTCGCCGAGGCCCTCGACGAGGCCCCCGGACTGCGACTCGCCGGCGTGATGGCGGTGGCCCCGTTGAAGGGGGCGTACGCGGGGCGCCCGGGCACCGCCTTCGAACGGCTGGCGGAAATCGCGAGGGGCCTGCGGTCGACACGCCCGGCTGCCACCATGGTCTCGGCGGGCATGAGCGGGGACCTGGAGGAGGCGATCGCCGCCGGGGCGACACATATCCGTGTCGGAAGCGCGGTACTCGGAGTACGACGGACCCTCCGGTAACGTCGCCAAACAAAATCGGACCACAGCCGAAAATATGGTCATACCCGGACAAACGGGCGGAGTATGTGGAACGGCCCCGAGAGTCGGAGCCGGTCCATCACTGAGCGGAGGACGCAGTCGATGGCTGGCGCGATGCGCAAGATGGCGGTCTATCTCGGTCTCGTGGAGGATGACGGATACGACCGTCAGGGTTACGGCCCCGATGACGATTTCGAACCCGAGTCCGAGTCGGAGCGCGGACGCAGGCAGCGGGATCACGACCCCGAACCGGACTCGCGCGACCACGGGCGGGAGTCGCTGCGCGACCGTCTCCCCGAACCGGCCGCCGAGCCGGTGATCATGCAACCGCCCGCTCCCCGGGAGCCGGAACCCGTGCCGGCCGCCGCGGCGGTGGAGAGTCGCCGCCCCCAGCGCGTCGCCCCCGTGTCTTCCATCACATCCGACCGCCCCAGCCTGGAGAAGAGCGCACCGGTGATCATGCCCAAGGTCGTGTCCGAGCGGGAGCCCTACCGCATCACCACCCTCCACCCCCGAACCTACAACGAGGCCCGTACCATCGGGGAACACTTCCGCGAGGGTACGCCGGTGATCATGAATCTGACGGAGA
Organism: Streptomyces alkaliphilus; assembly: GCF_014141535.1. Lineage (GTDB taxonomy): Bacteria > Actinomycetota > Actinomycetes > Streptomycetales > Streptomycetaceae > Streptomyces > Streptomyces alkaliphilus. The sequence continues at coordinate 13,203 of NZ_VKHT01000004.1, forward strand.
TGGACGACACGGACGCGAAGCGACTTGTCGACTTCGCGGCTGGCCTCGTCTTCGGTCTCCATGGGAGCATCGAGCGGGTGACGCAGAAGGTCTTCCTTCTGTCTCCTGCTAACGTCGATGTAACGGCGGAGGACAAGGCCCGTATCGCCGAGGGCGGGTTCTTCAACCAAAGCTGATGTTGTGAGGACACCGGAAGAGGGCACCGGTCGTAAGGGACGACCGGGACACAGGGGAGAGGGTCTGCCAGGATGGGCATCGTGCAGCAGGTGGTCTTGATTGCCTTGTACTGCCTGTTGGGACTGTTGCTCTTCCGGCTGGTGATGGACTACGTCTTCATGTTCGCCCGGTCCTGGCAGCCGGGCAGGGCGATGGTCGTGGCCCTGGAGGCCGCCTACACTGTCACCGATCCGCCACTGAAGGCGCTGCGGAAGGTCATCCCGCCGCTGCGCTTCGGGGGTGTGGCGCTTGATCTGTCCTTCTTCGTACTGATGATCATCGTTTACGTTGCGATCAACGTCGTGGCCCAGCTGTGAACGAGTACGGTCCAGTCGATGTGCCGACGACTTACGTTGAGGTGAAGAGATGCCGCTGACCCCCGAGGACGTGCGGAACAAACAGTTCACGACCGTCCGACTGCGAGAAGGCTACGACGAGGACGAGGTCGACGCCTTCCTCGATGAGGTCGAGGCCGAACTGACCCGCCTGCTCCGCGAGAACGAGGATCTGCGAGCCAAGCTGGCCGCCGCCACCCGTGCCGCGGCGCAGAACCAGCAGAACATGCGCAAGCCCGAGCAGCAGGAGCGCCCCGGTGGCCCGCCGGCCATATCGGGACCGGGTGGTCCCGGTGGTCCGGGCGGCCCCATGGGTCAGCAGGGTCATCCCGGTGGTCCGGGTGGTCCCGGTCACCAGCAGGGTCACCCCGGTGGTCCCGGTGGTCCGGGCGGCCCCATGGGTCAGCAGGGTCATCCCGGTGGTCCCGGTGGTCCCGGTCACCAGCAGGGTCACCCCGGTGGTCCCGGTGGTCCCGGTGGTCCGGGCGGCCCCATGGGTCAGCAGGGTCATCCCGGTGGTCCCGGTGGTCCCGGTCACCAGCAGGGGCACCCCGGCGGCCCGATGGGCGGACCCCCGCAGCTCCCCGCGCTTCCCGGTGGCGGTCCCATGGGCCACGGCGGTCCGGGTCACCAGCAGGGTCACCCCGGTGGCCCCATGGGTCAGCAGGGCCCCGGTCACCAGCAGGGTCACCCCGGCGGCCCGATGGGCGGACCCATGGGCGGTCCCGGTGGGCACATGCAGCCGATGGGCGGCGGCAACGACAGCGCGGCCCGGGTGCTCTCGCTGGCCCAGCAGACCGCCGACCAGGCGATCGCGGAGGCCCGTTCCGAGGCCAACAAGATCGTCGGTGAGGCACGCAGCCGCGCCGAGGGCCTGGAGCGGGACGCCCGTGCCAAGGCCGACGCCCTGGAGCGGGACGCGCAGGAGAAGCACCGCGTCGCGATGGGCTCCCTGGAGTCCGCCCGCGCCACCCTCGAGCGCAAGGTCGAGGATCTGCGGGGCTTCGAACGCGAGTACCGCACCCGCCTGAAGTCCTACCTGGAGAGCCAGCTGCGCCAGTTGGAGAGCCAGTCCGACGACTCGCTCGCCCCGCCGCGCACCCCCTCGGCGCCGTCGCTGCCGGCCCCGCCGTCGATGGCCTCGGCCGGCGCGTCCGGTGGCATGGGTGGTCAGCACCAGTCCATGGGTGGCGGCCCCTCCATGGGGTCGGGTCCGGGCAGTCAGGGCTCCCAGCCGAGCTACGGCGGACAGCAGCAGATGTCCCCGGCGATGACCCAACCGATGGCGCCGGTGCGTCCGCAGAGCCCCCAGCCCATGCAGCAGACGCCCTCGCCGATGCGCGGCTTCCTCATCGACGAGGACGACAACTGAGCCGACCCCCGTGACGTCCGGGTGTCACCCGGACGCCCCGAAGAGGTGTCGGAAACCACCGGAGCCATCCGGTGACCGCTCGGCCGATGGGCGGACGGGATCGAGGGATCCCGTCCGCCCATCGGCCTTTCCGTCTCCCGGCTCGCGGCCCCGGTGCGGGGCTCGCGAACGCCGGTGACCTCCTCAGGCGCGCCGCAGACGGAAGACCGCCCCGGTCGCCTCGTCCGTGAACTCCCGACCGGCGTCCCCGTCGGTGTCGGCGGACCGGCCGACCTCCCCGTCCTCCTCCTCGAAGGTCACGGCCAGCACCTCACCGGAGATCAGCGCCTGGTGATCGGCGAGCGCCCGCGTGGTCTCCGGGTCCGAGGACCGCCAGCGCACCACGATCCGGTCGGTGACCTCCAGACCGCTGTTCTTGCGCGCCTCCTGGAGCGCCCGGATGGCGTCCCGGGCCAGGCCGGCCCGCCGCAGTTCGGGGGTGATCTCCAGGTCCAGGGCCACCGTCGCGCCGGAGTCCGACGCGACCGACCACCCCTCCCGGGGCGTCTCGGTGACGATGACCTCCTCGGGAGAGAGCTGCACCCGCTCCCCCTCCACCTCGATGAAGGCGTCACCGCTGCGCAGCGCCGCGGAGAGCTCCGCCGCGTCCGCCGCCGCGATCGCCTTCGCGATCACCGGCGTGCGCTTCCCGAAACGCTGTCCCAGCGCCCGGAAGTTGGCCTTGGCGGTGGTGTCCACCAACGAGGTGCCCATCTCGGCCAGCGAGGCCAGGGAACCGACGTTCAGCTCGTCGGCGATCTGCTCGCGCAGGTCGTCGCCGAGCAGCTCGAAACCCTGCGCGGCGACCAGCGCCCGGGAGAGCGGCTGACGCGTCTTGACGCCCGACTCCGCGCGGGTGGCACGGCCCAACTCGACCAGGCGTCGCACCAGCAGCATGTCCCGGGACAGGTCGGGGTCGACCATCGAGGGGTCCGGCTCCGGCCAGGAGGCCAGGTGCACCGAATCCGGGGCACCCGGGGTCACCGGCAGGATCAGGTCCTGCCACACCCGCTCGGTGATGAAGGGGACCAGCGGCGCCATCATCCGGGTCACCGCGTCCAGCACCTCGTGCAGGGTGCGCAGCGCGGCGCGATCGCCCTGCCAGAACCGGCGCCGCGATCGCCGCACGTACCAGTTGGACAGGTCGTCCACGAAGGTGGACAGCAGCTTCCCGGCCCGCTGGGTGTCGTAGGACTCCATGGCCCGGGTGACCATCTCCACCAGCGCGTGGGTCTCGCCCAACAACCAGCGGTCCAGCAGCGTCCGGTCGGCCGGGGCCGGGTCCCCCTCGCCGGGTGACCACTCGGCGGTGCGGGCGTACAGCGACTGGAAGGCGACGGTGTTCCAGTAGGTCAGCAGCGTCTTGCGCACCACCTCCTGGATGGTGCCGTGACCCACCCGGCGCGCCGCCCACGGGCTGCCACCGGCGGCCATGAACCACCGCACCGCGTCCGCGCCGTGCTCCTCCATCAGCGGGATCGGCTCGAGGATGTTCCCCAGCGACTTGGACATCTTGCGGCCGTCCTCGGCCAGGATGTGGCCCAGGCAGACCACGTTCTCGTACGCCGAGCGGTCGAAGACCAGGGTGCCGACCGCCATCAGGGTGTAGAACCAGCCGCGGGTCTGGTCGATCGCCTCGGAGATGAACTGCGCCGGGTACCGCTTCTCGAACAGCTCCGCGTTGCGGTGCGGGTAGCCCCACTGCGCGAAGGGCATCGAGCCGGCGTCGTACCAGCAGTCGATGACCTCCGGCACCCGCTCGGAGGGCAGGTCGCAGCCCTCGGCGGGGCAGTCGAAGGTGACGGCGTCGATGTACGGGCGGTGCGGGTCCAGCCCCGACTGGTCGGTGCCGCTCAATCGGCTCAGCTCGGCCAGCGACCCGACACAGGTCAGGTGCTCCTCGGCGCACCGCCAGATCGGCAGCGGCGTGCCCCAGTACCGCTTGCGCGACAGCGCCCAGTCCACGTTGTTGCTCAGCCAGTCGCCGAAGCGACCGTGCTTGACCGACTCGGGGGTCCAGTTGGTCTTCTCGTTCTCCCGCAGCAGGGCGTCCTTGATCCGCGTGGTGCGGATGTACCAGGACGGCTGCGCGTAGTACAACAGCGCGGTGTGGCAGCGCCAGCAGTGCGGGTAGCTGTGCTCGTAGGCCACGTGCCGGAAGAGCAGCCCGCGTGCCTCCAGATCCGCCACCAGCGCCTCGTCGGCCTTCTTGAAAAACTGCCCGCCGATCAGGTCGAGCCCCTCCTCGAAGGTGCCGTCCGGGCGGACCGGGTTGACCACCGGCAGGTTCCGGGCCCGGCAGGTCTCCAGGTCGTCCTCGCCGAAGGCCGGCGCCTGGTGGACCAGACCCGTGCCGTCCTCGGTGGTCACGTACCCAGCGGTCAGCACCAGGTGTGCCGGGGGCCCATCGACGGGGAACTCCACCAGCTCGAAGGGGCGCCGGTAGGTCCACTCCTCCATCTCGCGGCCGGTGAAGCGCTCCTCCCCGGCGGTCCATCCCTCACCCAGCGCCTTCTCCAGCAGTGGCTCGGCGACCACCACCCGCTCCTCGCCGTTCCCGGCCACCACGTAGGTGACGTCCGGGTGCACCGCGACGGCGGTGTTGGAGACCAGCGTCCACGGGGTCGTCGTCCACACCAGCAGCGACGCCCCACCGGCCAGCGGGCCGGAGGTCAGCGGGAAGCGGACGTAGACGGAGGGGTCCACCACCGTCTCGTAGCCCTGGGCCAGCTCGTGGTCGGACAGGCCGGTGCCGCAGCGGGGACACCAGGGGGCCACGCGGTGGTCCTGGACCAGCAGGCCCTTGTCGAAGATCTCCTTCAACGACCACCACACCGACTCGATGTACCCGGGGTCCATCGTGCGGTAGGCGTCGTCGAGGTCCACCCAGTAGCCCATGCGGGTGGTCAGCTCGGAGAAGGCGTCGGTGTGACGGGTCACCGACTCGCGGCAGCGGGCGTTGAACTCGGCGATCCCGTACTTCTCGATGTCCTGCTTGCCGGAGAAGCCCAGCTCCTTCTCCACGGCCAGCTCCACCGGCAGGCCGTGGCAGTCCCAGCCGGCCTTCCGGCTCACGTGGTAACCGCGCATGGTGCGGAAGCGGGGGAAGACGTCCTTGAAGACCCGGGCCTCGATGTGGTGGGTGCCGGGCATGCCGTTGGCGGTGGGCGGACCCTCGTAGAAGACCCACTCGGGACGGCCCTCGGTCATCTCCAGGGACCGGGCGAAGGTCTTGTTCGCCCGCCACAGGTCGAGCACCTCGTGCTCCAGGGCCGGGAGATCCACCCGGGCGGGCACGGGCCGGTAACGCGCCGGATCGGTTCCGGTGGACGGCGACAGGGGGGTGGAGTCGGTCATGCGGGCATCCTCCGGCGGGACGGGTGTCGTTCCGTCGGAGGGACGAGAGGTCCGCCGTCACTCGGCGGGCATCCCGCGGTACCACCCTCCTTGGCGCCGTCCGCCCTCCCGGGGTCGGCCGCCGCCCTCTCGTTCGTCAGCGCTGCCGGTTCTACTCGGCCGGCGGTCACCCGACGGCCTTTCTTCCGGCGACTCCGGGGTGATCTTCACATCGGGCGGACCCCCGGGCTTCCACCGTCCCCGGGTCGCTGCGGGCCGCCGGTGACGCTACTCGTCCCCATCCACGCCTGTCGCTGCCGTCCAGTGTACGGGCCGCGCCGACGGCGCATCGACCCGTTTCCCCCTCCCCGGCCATCCGGGGCCGATGGTCGATCCCGCTGCCGTACCCCACCCGGCGCGCCTGGTTTGCCGTCCGGTTTCGGGAGATTTATCGTTCCGGTCACGGTTGCTCCCGTTCGGTGGGCCCGACGGCACGCGGACACCGGGAGCACGGAGGCGGGAGCGGCCCAGGGCGCTCCCCGGCGGAACCGGTGGGCCCGGCGGTCCCCGGTGGTGAGGAAGACGGCCATGCAGAGCTCCGGAGCGAAACGGACGGCCCCGGCCGGTGGTACCTCCGGCACCCCGGACGGGGACCGGCGTCGTGTCGCCCGCCGCCGCACCGCCCGGGAGGCGGCCGAACACGCCGAACGGGCCGAACCCACCGGCCCCCCGGAGGCGTCCGACGCCGGGACCGGGGAGCCCGATGGCCCGGACGGTGCCGGGGGAACCGACGGCGGCGGCGCCCCCCGGTCCGACACCGCGTCCCGAAGGGCCGGTGCCCGCCGTCGCACCGCTCGTCGGGCGGGGGAGTCCGACACGCCGGAGGCCGACACGCCGGGGCCCGGGGTCGCCGTCCCGGCGGGCTCCGACGACTCCCCCGATCTCCCGGTTCGCCCCGGAGAGGATCCCTGGACCGCCGAGGAGGTGCGGACCACCCGCACCGCCCTGCGGGAGGAGGCCGACGCGCTGCGTTCCGAGATCGCCGCCGGGGAGGAGGCGCTCAGTGGCCTGATGCGGGACTCGACCGACACCGCCGGCGACGACGAGGTCGACACCGGGACCCGCAACATCACCCGGGAGCACGAGATGGCCATCGTCGGCAACGCCCGGGAGATGCTGGACCAGACCGAACGGGCACTGCGACGCCTTGACGAGGGCACCCACGGTCGGTGCGAGCGGTGCGGCGAGCCCATCGGCAAGGCGCGGATGCTGGCCTTCCCCCGGGCGACCCTGTGCGTGGAGTGCAAACAACGGGCCGAACGTCACCCCTGAACCCGGCCACCCCCGGCCCGGGGGCGCACGGGCACCGGTGTCGTACGCTCATCACGTGACCGATGCGGAGCGGACCATCAACCCACCCGACGAGATCCCGGCGGCGGACGACCGCGGGACGCCGAGTGAGGCGTCCGCCGACGCCCGGCCGGGCGAGCGCCCCGCCCCGGCCCAACCGACCGCGGCCTCCGGCGACGGTGCCTCCGGCGAGCCCGCCGACCGGACGTCGGACGGCGCCCCGGGCGGAGCGGGGGAGACCGGGAAGTCCGGCGACCCCGGTACCCCGGACAGCGAGGACGGGAAGAGCACTCCCGTCGCGCGGGGGCGTCGCCGGATCGGCGTCCTGGCCGCCATCGCCGGGGTGGTCTACCTCCTCGACCTGATCAGCAAGATCATCGTGGTGGAGTGGCTGGAGCACCGCCCCCCGATCGAGATCCTGGGGGAGTGGCTGCGCTTCGAGGCGGTCCGCAACAGCGGCGCGGCCTTCGGCATGGGCCAGGCGCTGACGGTGGTCTTCACCGCCATCGCCACCATCGTGATCCTGGTGATCATCCGTCTGGCACGGAAGCTCTACAGCACGCCCTGGGCGATCGCGCTCGGCCTGCTGCTCGGCGGCGCGCTGGGCAACCTCACCGACCGGATCTTCCGCGCCCCCGGCGTCTTCCAGGGAGCGGTGGTGGACTTCATCGCGCCCAAGCACTTCGCCGTCTTCAACCTCGCCGACTCGGCGATCGTCTGTGGCGGCATCCTGATCGTCCTGCTCTCCTTCCGGGGGCTTGACCCCGACGGCACCGTCCACCGCGACTAGCGCCGCGTCAGGGCGAACCCCGGCCGAGGCGGCACCGGAACCTGTCGCGCAAGCGGATCCCGATCCGCTTCGGCCGCGGCGGCCCGGCTCATCCGGCTCGTTGTCGGTGGTCGACCCTAGGGTGCCGATCATGACTGATCGTGTCGAAGAGAGCCTGTTCTCCGGGTTGGGCCGTGTGGTGGTCCTTGTCGACGACCCCGAGGCGGCCCTGGCCTTCTACCGCGACGTTCTCGGTTTCCGTGTCCTGTACGACCGGACGGCGGACGGATATCGCTTCCTGCACATCGGACTGCCCGGTCAGGAGTCCGTCGGGATTTGGCTCATGCCCGCCCTCGGAGACCGGGAACGCGACCTGGTCGGACGGCAGTGCGGTGGTCAGCCCCTGCTCGTGCTGTACACCGCCGATCCGGACGCGGTCCGCGAGCGCCTGCGCGAGCACGGTGTTCGGATATGGGATGAACGGGAGGACGCCGACAGCAGATCCTTCCACCTGGCGGACCTGTACGGGAACGTGATCATCGTGACGCAGCTCCGTGGGCCGGCGGGGCACCGGTGACGGTCACGGCCATGCGTTGACGGCCCCGACCGGTGCTTTCACCCGGGGGAGGGGGAGGAGCCGTCAGCGGTGGCTCAGCACGTTGACCACCCGTCCGTTGGGATCGCGGGCGAAGAACCGCCGTACGCCCCACTCCTCGTCCTGCAAGGGGTGGACGATCTCCGCACCGCTCTCCCGCACGATCGCGTAAGCCGCGTCCACATCGTCCACCTCGACGCTCAGGTCGGGGGTGACGGGCGCGGTACTGTCGCCGGTCATGACACTGATCTGCGCCGTCGGGCGGGACGGGGAGGCGAGCGTCACGATCCAGCCGTGGTTCATGACCTCCTCGAAGCCCAGCAGGCCGTAGAACTCCCGGCTCTCCCCTACGGCCTCCGACCGGATGTTGGGCACGACACGACGAACGGTCATCGACGCCTCCAAGGGTGAACAAGCGCGTCTCCATGCCCCCTCAGGAGTACTACGGAACGTCCGCCGTCGCATGCCCTTCCGGCCACACGCTTCGGACACCGGTCCGTCCGTCGACCGGTTCACGCACGATGTCGAGGTGACCGTTGTGGCGGGAGATCTCCTCGATGAGGTGGAGGATCGCCCGGCGCCGGTACACGTGGCGTCCCACAGCCGGGAGACGGTGTCGTGGGATTCACGAAGCGCGCGGGCCCGCGTGCGACCACGGCCTCGTCCCGGCACGGCCCCCGGGATCCGCCGGCCGGTCCCGGGGCGGATTCATCGGTAGGGGCGATGTCGGGTGAAACCGGGGTGCTTCGACAGACCCGGGCCATGTATCGTGCGGGCCATGTCGAGTCCCGAGTCGGACAGGTCGGGGGCTTTCGGTCACACGCCGTCAGCCCCCTGAGCCACCGAAGTCGTATCTCCCGTCGCACCGCGTCGAGCGGTGGGACGAGTGTGCTCCCGGTCGCTGACCGCGGTGACGAGAAGACCCTCTCGTGCCTCTCCTCACCTCGGAGCCACTCGATGCCTCTTCCGCTGTATCTGCTCGCCCTGGCGGTGTTCGCCATGGGCACCTCGGAATTCATGCTCGTCGGCCTCGTGCCGGCCATCGCCCCGGACCTCGACATCACCGTCGGGGCGGCGGGCACCCTCACCTCGGCCTTCGCGATCGGCATGATCGTCGGCGCCCCCCTGATGGCGGCGCTCGCCCGTCATTGGCCGGTGCGTTCCTCTCTTCTCGGCTTCATCATCGCCTTCGCGGCGGCTCACGCCGTGGGCGCCGTCACCACGAGCTTTCCCGTCCTGTTCGCCACCCGGATCGTGGCGGCGCTCGCGAATGCCGGCTTCCTGGCCGTGGCCCTGACGGCCGCCGCCGCGCTGGTGCCTCCCGACCGGAAGGGCCGTGCGCTCGCCGTGCTGCTGTCGGGGGTCACGGTGGCCACGATCGTGGGTGTCCCCGGCGGGGCGGTCCTCGGGTCACTGCTCGGATGGCGGGCCACCTTCTGGGCCGTCGCCGCTCTCTGTCTTCCCGCCGCCCTCGGCGTCCTCGGGGGAATTCCGGCGGGCCGGACGCCCGGGACCGGGGGCGACGGGCCGGCCCTGCGATCGGAGCTCGCGCAACTGCGAAGGCCCCGACTGCTCCTGGTCATGGGGCTCGGCGCGGTGGTGAACGCGGCGACCTTCGCGAGCTTCACCTTCCTCGCCCCCGTCGTGACCGACACCGCCGGGCCGGGTGAGCTGTGGGTCCCCGTCGCCCTGGTGCTCTTCGGCGTGGGCTCCTTCGTCGGGGTCACCGTCGCCGGCCGACTGTCCGACCGGCGACCCGACGCGGTCATCGCGGTGGGGGGTCCCCTGCTCCTCCTCGGTTGGCCGGCACTGGCGGTGTGGGCCGACCGGCCGCTCGTCCTGTTCTCCCTGGTCCTCGCCCAGGGAGCCCTGTCGTTCGCGCTGGGGAGCACACTGATCGCGCGGGTCCTCCACGAGGCCGGCGGAGCCCCCACCATGGCGGGCTCGTACGCGACGGCCGCGCTGAACATCGGGGCCGCCGTCGGGCCCCTGATCGCCGCGACGACTCTCACCACCGCGCTCGGGAACCGGGGGCCTCTGTGGACGAGCGGACTCCTCGTCGCCCTGGCACTGCTCGTGGCGTTCCCCCTCCGCGCCGTCATCACGGCGCGTTCGAGTGGGGAGGTGCCTCGTCCGTCCGGAAAGATCCCCGGATGAACGCGAGACCCCTCGGATCGGATCCACTTCGAACACCGGACCCATCCCGGGGTCCCGCCCCTGGAAGCGGGGAAGATCACCACTTTTCGAGAGGGGCAGGGACTGCCGAACGGATGCCGCCCTCCACCGGTTTTCCGGAGGAGGGCGGCACGGGAAACGGTGGCGTGGTACCCATGGGCCGCAGCCGGGCGTTCGTCGCTTCACTTCTCCCCTCCGGTGGGGAACGACGGACGATCGGAGGGTGTGGCCGTCGAAAATCACACCGGAGGCGGAGTTTTGGGGGATTCCCCATCCGGGCACGCCGAATCCACCTCAACGATCGGCGGCATCACGTCTCCGATCGCCGGCCGCCTCGGCCGCCTCGGCCGCCTCAGGGCGTTCACCAGCGAGTGGACCGGGAGGAGGATGATGATGCCGAGCCAGTAGACCATGTACAGGAAGAAGGCTTCGCCGAGGAAAATCACGAGGGCGAGGAAGCCGACATCGAAGCTGCCGTTGACCTCGATGCCGAGGAGGGGCAGGGTGCCGCCGGTGAAGAGGATGAGGATGCACCACAGGCTCCAAATTCCCACTGCTGTCGCGAATAACGCGGCGGTGCCGGTAAGCCAGGGCGGGTAGTCGTCGTCCACGGGGACTCCCTCGGGTGGGATCGGGACCGAAGTGGGAGCCAGTGTTTCAGTGACGGTTCGTGATGTGTGCGGAAGTCATGGGCCTGTGACAGAGTTGTATTCGCATGATCACCGGGTTGTTCCCCGGTGATCTCCGGTGTGACCCGTTGAATACCGAGGGGCCCGATGGAGCCGCGCGGGCCGTTGCGGGTGCGGGATGCCGGTCGCCGGCACGATCGGCGCGAGGTGGGCGCAGGGTATTCGCCACCCGGTTCGCCCACTTCCCGGACGTCACGGTCCTCGGCCGGGGCGCTCGTGGAAGAGGACGCACGGGTCAACCCTCCGGGAGCACTTCGCTCCCGGGTCGGCCGAGTCACCCGGTGGAACGTCTGAGCCCGATCGTTCGACGGATAATGCCGCAGGGGACTCCGATGCGGGATGATCGTTCACCGCACGAATCTTTCGATGCGGGTATGGCCGGGGATATCGCTGTCGAAATGCTCCGCCAGGCGATTGATCCGGTCGAACTGCTCTCCGGTCAACGGGAGGCGGAAGCACTCGATGACGTGACACAGGTCGTCGAGCGCCACGTCCTCCTCGGCGTTCATGGCCAGGCCGACGACGGAGGACAGCGAGTTCAGGGTGGGATCACAGGGGCCGAGCGCCTCCCGGAACTCCTGGACCAGGGAGCGGATCTCATCGACTTCCCAACCGATTGTCATGAAACCTCCGGTGCTTCGGCTCCGGTCCACGTCGCCGGGCCCTCGATTTCGGCACTCCGCGGCGCCCCGGATCTCACCCCGGTGGCCCGTCGTCGGCAGGGAGCGGTGCACGGAGTGAGGGTGCCATGATCGCGGTGGGGTGTTCCGATGGGAAAGCCGATATCGGGCCGAGGGGCGCCATCCCTCCGGCCGACTCCGGGCTTCCCCCACGGTGTCCCCATCCGGCGGGCACGGGAAACGCGGGTGGTCGGGAGGGGGAAACG
>NZ_VKHT01000040.1 GCF_014141535.1 Streptomyces alkaliphilus
TCTCCCACCCTCCGCGCGCCCCTTCGCCGCACCCGCACCCGCACCCGCACCGTAGGAGGTACCTGCCGTGTCCCTGGACATCGATGTCGCCGTGGTCGGCGGCGGTCCCGTCGGCATGCTGCTCGCCGCCGAACTGGCCCTGCACGGCGTCCGCACCACCGTCCTGGAAAAGCTTCCCGTGCCCTCCGGGGAGTCCAAGGCCGGCACCTTGCACGCCAGGACCGCCCAGACGCTCCACCGGCGAGGGCTGCTGGGAGCCGTCCAGCCGGGCCCCCACCGCACCACCGGACACTCGTCCGGTCCCATTCCCTTCCACTTCGCCGGCATGTTCGAGCTCGACCTCTCAGCAGTCGTGCACGAGGGACCGGCCATGGTCGGCAGCCCGCAGGCATACGCCGAACAGGTCTTCGCCCGTCGGGCCACCGGCCTGGGCGCCCACGTCGAACGGGGCAGCGAGGTGGTCGACCTCCACCAGCACGACACCCATGTGACACTCACCGTGCGCGATCCGACCGGCCGGGAACGCACCGTGGACGCCGCCTGGGTCGTCGGCTGCGACGGCGCCCGCAGCGCGGTGCGCAAGCTCAGCGGCATCGACTTCACCGGCACCCCCGCCACGGTGGGCGCGCTGATGGGCGAGGTGGAACTGCTCGACCCCTACCACGCCCCCGCCGGCTGGCAGCGCAACCCGCGCGGTTGGACGCTGGTCTGGCTCAACCCCTGGGGACGCAGCCGGGTCAGCACCTACGACTTCCGCGGGCCGCATCCGGACCGCTCCGCCCCGGTGACCCTGGAGGAACTGCGCCACGAGGTGGAGCGGATCGCGGGCCACCCGGTGCCGATGGACAATCCGCGCTGGCTCACCCGCTTCAGCGACGCGGCGCTGCAGGCCGAGCGCTACCGGGTCGGGCGGGTACTGCTCGCCGGCGACGCCGCCCACGTCCACTTCCCGGCGGGCGGCCAGGGCGTGAACACCGGCCTGCAGGACGCGGTGAACCTGGGCTGGAAACTGGCCGCCCGGGTCCATGGCCGGGCGCCCCGGGGACTGCTGGACACCTACCACTCTGAGAGGCACCCGGTGGCGGCGATGGTCCTCCACAACGTCCGTGCCCAGGTCGCCCTGATGAACCCCGACCCCGGCACGGACGCCCTGCGCGAGCTGTTCGCCGAACTGATGCACATGCCCTCGGTCAACGAGTACCTCAGCGGCATGATCAGCGGCACGGCGGTGCGCTACGACATGGGAGTACCCGGCGACCGCCTGGCCGGTTCGCTCGCCCCGGACCTGCCGCTGAAGACGGGGACCTCCGAGACGAGTCTGGCCACCCTGCTGCACTCCGGACGCCCGGTGCTGCTGGACCTGGACAACCGCGCCGAACTGCGGGAGGCCGCGGCCGGGTGGTCGGACCGCGTCACCGTGGTCACCGCCACGGCGGACACCCCGCCGGCCCCGGCCCTGCTGGTCCGGCCCGACGGTTACACCGCGTGGAGTGCCGCGGATGTCCCCGCCGACCCGGGGAACCTGACCGACGCGCTGCACCGGTGGTTCGGGGAACCCGCCGCGCGGTGAGACCGGCCGACGGCGGAGCGGGCGGGCCCCCGGGGTACCGGGGACCCGCCCGCTCACGCGCAAGGCATCGGAATGGCTACGGCAGGCGGATGGACTGGCCGTGGCGGAACCGGTCGGCCGGGTCGTACGCGGCCTTGATCCGCTGCAACCGGGGGTAGTTGGCGCCGTAGTACAGCGTGTACCAGGGCACCCCCGAGGTGTTGTACCGCGGGTCGTTGAGATCGATGTCGGCGTAGTTGACGTAGCAGCCGTCGGTCACCCGGTCCGGCACGGGGACCCCGCCGGTCCGCCGGTAGGTCTCCTTGTACAGCTCCCGCAGCCAGGTGATGTTGGTGCCGTCCTCGGCCGGGTCGGACCAGTAGCTCTGGAAGAGCAGCTTGAAGGCCGAATCCCGATGCGCGTACGCCGTGTCCTGCGGGCGCACCGCGTTGACCGCACCGCCGTAGGAGCTGATCAACACCATGGCGCGGGGGTTGTCCGGTTCGGTACGGGTCAGGTGCCTGTGGATGGTGGCGAACTGCTCGTCGTCCAGGTTCCGCTTGTGGAACGACGACTTGTAGTCGCCGCGCAGCGTGGGGTCCACCAGGGTGGAGTTGGTGGTGCCCAGGTAGCGGGCGGACTGCAACCAGGGCATCCGCCGGGGCTCGAAGTATTCCGGCATCGGCCCGTGCTCGCCCATCGCCCTGGTGACCGGCCCGACCGGCACGTCCACACCATCGGTGACCGCGTCCAGGAAGGCGTCCAGCAATCGTCGGGCACCCGGCACGGTGGCGTCCATCTGGGTCAACAGGCCGATCTCGCCATTCGAGCGGTGGTTGAGCTGGAGGAAGCTCATCAGGCCCGAATACCGGCCGCCCGGACGGATGTTCGCCACATGCCAGTCCCCGAAGTTGCGGGACAGCCGGATGAACGCCCGCTCGGTCATCCGCTCCCAGGGCCAGGAGATGGCGCTCAGGAAGACCTCGCCGGGCGGCTTGACCAGAGCGTCCTCGGGCGCGGTGCCGGTAGCGGCCGGGGAACGGAACCAGTAGCGGGTGATCACCCCGAAGTTTCCACCGCCGCCACCGGTGTGGGCCCACCACAGCTCGCGGTTGGGGTCGTCGGCCTCCCGGGTCGCGATCACCGCGCGGACGTTCCCCTCCGCGTCCGCCACCACCACCTCCACGGCGTACAGGTGGTCCACGATCAGCCCGTGCTCGCGGGCGAGCATGCCCCAGCCACCGCCGCTGACATGGCCGCCCACGCCCACCGAGTAGCACATGCCACCGGGAACCGTGACCCCCCAGCCCTTGAACAGCCGCTCGTAGACGTCCAGCAGTTTGGCTCCGGCCTCCACCGCGAACGCCCGGAACCGCTGGTCCCAGTAGACCGAGGTCATCTCGGACATGTCCAGGACGATCTGTGTCCCGGGGTTGAACACGAAGTCCTCGTAGCAGTGGCCGCCGCTGCGCACGGTGAGCTTCTTGTCCCGGGCCACCGCTTCCCGGACAACGCCCACGACCTGCGCGGGGGAGCCCACCACCCGCACCGACTCGGGCCGGCCGACCCAGCGCTGGTTCATCCCGCGCACCAGGTCCTGGTAGCGGGGGTCGGACGGGGTTATCTCCGTGGCCCTGAGTTCGGGGGTCGGTGACGGCCACGGCCGGGCGGTCCCATCGGTGGGCGAGCCGACGCCGGCCGCCAGGGCGTTGCCGGCACCCGCCGAGACCACGGCGGACGCGCCGACGGTCGCCGCGGCGCCGCCCAGCAGCCGCCGACGGCTCCAGGAGCTCTTGGAATCGTCTCTCATCACTGATGCGGAACCTTTCTTACCGGGGAACTTCGGTGAACGGAACGTGGTCGCGGGCAGCGTGGTCAGGCGGCTGCGAGCCGCTGCGCGAGAGCGGGGAGCAGCCGCAGCGCGTTGGTCCGCCCGATGGCGGCGCGCTCCTCTTCGGACCAACCGGCGTGGGCGCGGAAACCCTCGGTGTTCTCGGTGGTGTGTGCAGCGGGCATGAAGGGGAAGTCGCTGCCGAAGAGGATGTGGTCGGTGCCCGCCAGCCTGGTCAGCGCCGGCAGGGCGAACTCCGTGGCGGACATGGCGATGTCGTAGTGCAGCCGGCCCAGCGAACCGATCAGGTCGGCGGGCGCCCGGTCCTTCAGATGGGCGCCGATGGTCGGCCCGTACGTCAGTCGCTGCGCCAGGAACGGGAGCGTGCCCCCGGCGTGGGAGGTGATCAGCCGAAGCCGCGGCAACCGGTCCAGCACTCCGTTGAACAGCAGGCTCATCACCGTACGGGTGGTCTCGAAGGTGAACTCGTACAGGGACGGCGGCAGGTCGAAGGTCTCCAGATCCCTGGCGGGCGGGGTCATGGGGTGTACGTGAACCGCCACCCCGCGTTCGGTGATCCCGGCCAACAGCGACTCGAAGGCGGGATCACCCAGATAGCGGTTCCCGTAACTGGTGAGCAGTCCGACCCCGTCGAGTTCCAGCACATCGAGGGCGTAAGCGAGTTCCTCCTCGGCCGCGGCCACATCGGGCAGCGGCAACACGGCGAACCCGCCGAAGCGGGTGGGGTGCGCACGGATCAGCCCGGCGAAGTACTCGTTCACCTCGCGGGCCATCCGCCGGGCGTCCGGTCCCTCCAGAAAGGTCACTCCGGGAGCGGTGATGGAGAGCACCGCCGCCTCGATACCGTGCCGGTCCATGACCGCCAGGCTCTCCTCCGGGGACCAGCTCGGATAGTCCACTCCGGGAATGGCCACCCGTCCCCGAAGCGCCGCCGCGTAAGCCGGCGGGATGGCGTGGTGGTGTATGTCGATGAGACCCGACGTTGCCGACATATGCGACTCCAGCCTTTCGATGTTTTCCCGCCGTTCAGCCCGCTCCGTGGGGCACCGGGGGGCGGCCCGACTTCCGGCCCGTTCAGCTGATGTATTCGTCACCGAATTCCGCGGCCACGCGCAATGCGCGTTCCACGTCCAGCTCATACTGCTCGGCCGGGGGTGGAGGAGCCCCATCATCCGCCGAAACACCGGCCCCGAGGAAGAAATTGTCCTTTCCTCCGGGAAGGAACATGATCAGCAGCTTCGCATCCTCTTCGGTCTCGTTCTTGAAGGAGTGGACGCTGCCCCGGGGCACATGCACGAAGGAACCGCTGCTCAGCCTCAGTCGCTCCATGCCGTCGAACAGACTGACGTCGCCCTCGAGGACGTAGAACGCCTCCTCCTCCCGATGGTGGATGTGGGGCGGCGGCCCGCCGCCCGGCGGAACCAGCGCCTCCATCATGAAGAAGTGACCACCGGTGTTGTGCTCACCGGATTTGATCGTGTATTTGTCACCGAACGCCCAGCGGCTCGGCCCCTCCCCCGGGGGGACGTGAACCACCTTCTTTCTCCACTGTTCCTCAAAGCTCATCACATGGCTCCGCCCAGAGTGCTGTCGACCGGGAAAGATCGGCCGATGAATGACCGGGTCGAGTGTGGGGGCGGTCCCGACAGCGTGGCAATCGAATGATGAAGACCACGTCAAGTCGCCTCGGAAAAATCTCGACTTCTGACGTAGTTCCGGGATCCGGCTTCCCGCATCCGGAAATCCTCGGCGAGAGTCGGCGAGTACCGCCGGAGAAGCGCGGCGGTCTGTCGTCGTTGGAGGGGATCACGTGAACGGTGTCCAGGAGTTCCTCCGTAACTTACCGGCGGTACAGCAGCCGGATTGGCAGGAGCACGACGAACTTCCCGGGGTCACGGCGGAGCTGGCGTCCCTGCCGCCGCTCGTCGACGCGCCCGGGACCGACGCCCTCGCCGGCCTTCTCGCCGAGGCCGCCGCCGGACGCGTCCAGATCATCCAGGCCGGGGACTGCGCCGAGGACTGGGCGGAGAGTTCCGCGGAGGACGTGGCCCGCAAGGCCGGGCTGCTGGACGTGCTGGCCGGGGTGATGCGCATGACCTCGCACCGGCCGGTGCTGCGCGTCGGAAGGATCGCCGGGCAGTACGGCAAACCGCGTTCCAAACCCACCGAGATCATCGGTGGTGTCGAACTGCCGGTCTACCGGGGCCATGCGGTGAACGCGCCCGAGCCCGACCCGCAGTTGCGCATACCGGACCCCACCCGGATGCTCACCGGCTACCGAATGGCCCGCGAGGTGGTCGGGCACCTCGGCTGGGGCTCCGGGAGTCCCCGGCCCGACAGCCCGGTGTGGACCAGCCATGAGGCCCTGCTGCTGGACTACGAACTGCCGATGCTGCGCGCCCGCGAGGACGGCGGACTGCTGTTGACCTCGACCCACTGGCCCTGGATCGGGGAGCGAACCCGGCACGTGGAGGGCGCCCATGTCGCCCTGCTGGCCGCCGTGTCGAACCCGGTGGCCTGCAAGGTGGGTCCCACGATGACCCCCGAGGAGCTGCTGGCGCTGTGCGAGCGGCTCGACCCGGAACGGGTTCCGGGGCGACTCACCCTGATCTCCCGCATGGGCGCCGACAAGGTCGGCGACCGGCTCCCCGCGTTGGTCGGCGCCGTCCGCGAGGCCGGGCACCCGGTGGTCTGGCTCTGCGACCCGATGCACGGCAACACCGTCAACGGTCCCGAGGGGGTCAAGACCCGTCTGGTGACGACCCTGGTCCGGGAGGTCGTGGAGTTCCGGAAGGCGGTCCGCTCGGCGGGCGGTACGGCGGGTGGCCTGCACCTGGAGACCACCCCCGACGACGTCACCGAGTGCGTGGCGGACGAGAACCGCCTGCACAAGGCCGGTGGTAAGTACCTGAGTTTCTGCGACCCGAGGCTCAACCCCCAGCAGGCCATCACGGTGGCCTCGGCCTGGCTCGGCTGAGCGGCGGAGGCGGACGCCATGGAGAACATGGAGAACAGAGTCGCCCTGGTCACCGGAGCCGCCCGGGGGATCGGCGCGGAGATCGTGCGCGTCCTGGCCGAGCGCGGCACGAGGGTCGCCGCCGTGGACCGGGAGGAGCGGTCCCTGACCGACACCGTCGCGGATCAGCGCGCCTCCGGCGGACACGTCGACGCCTTCCCCTGCGATGTGACGGACTCGGCGGCCGTGGATCGTCTGGTGGAGGGCGTGGAACAGCGGTTGGGCCCGGTGGACTACCTGGTCAACGCGGCCGGCGTGCTACGGCTCGGCGAGGCCGTCGAACTCACCGACGAGGACTGGGCGAGCACCTTCGCCGTCAACGCCACCGGAGTCTTCTTCGTCTCCCGAGCGGTGGTCTCCCGAATGGTGACGCGTCGCAGAGGCGCGCTGGTCACCGTCGCCTCCAACGCGGCCGGGACCCCACGGGTCGGGATGTCCGCCTACGCGGCCTCCAAGGCCGCCGCCACCATGTTCACCCGGAGCCTCGGCCTGGAGGTGGCCGGCCACGGCATCCGCTGCAACCTGGTGGCGCCCGGCTCCACCACCACCCCGATGCTCACCTCCATGTGGCAGGACGACAGCGGGGAACGCGCCACGATCGAGGGCGTCTCCTCCGCCTTCCGGGTGGGCATCCCGCTCGGCAGGCTCGCCCGGCCCCGGGACATCGCCGAGGCCGTCGCCTTCCTGCTGTCGGACCGGGCGTCCCACATCACCCTGCACAGCCTCACCGTCGACGGCGGCGCCGCCCTCGGCCGCTGACCCCCGCCCCGGGACCCGCTGCCGCCCGCCGGCGCACCGACTCACCCGTGAGAGGACCACCATGGTTGGAATTCCACCCATCGATCCCTACCCCATGCCCACCGAGGGCGACCTCCCGGCCAACACCGCGCGCTGGGTGGCCGACCCCGACCGAGCGGTCCTGCTCGTCCACGACATGCAGCGCTTCTTCATGCGCGCCTTCCCGACCGGGGAGTCCCCCGGCCGGGAACTGACCGCCAACGCCTCGCTGCTGCGCGAGGGGTGCGCCCGGCTCGGTGTCCCGGTGGCCTATTCCGCCCAGCCCGGCGGCATGACCCCCGAGCAGCGCGGTCTGCTCAAGGACTTCTGGGGTCCCGGCATGCAGGTGTCCCCCCGGGACCGCGAGGTGATCCCGGAGCTGCGGCCGGGCCCCGAGGACAGGGTGTTCACCAAATGGCGGTACAGCGCCTTCTTCAACTCCGGGCTGCTGGAGCACCTGCGAGAGCTGGGTCGCGACCAGCTCATCCTGTGCGGTGTGTACGCGCACGTGGGAGTGCTGATGACCGCGGTGGAGGCATTCACCAACGACATCCAGGTCTTCCTCGTGGCCGACGCGATCGCCGACTTCTCCGTTGCCCGGCACCACATGGCGGTGGAGTACGCCGCGGAGCGCTGCGCGGTGGTCGGCACCACCGCGTCGCTGCTGGCCGAGCTGACCGGGCCGCCCGCACCGACGGTCCCGGTTCGGGACGGGGTCGGCGTATGAGCCGGGAGACGAACGACACGGGCCGTCGGCTGCTCGATCGGGTGATCGGTGGGCATCCGGGACCCTACGCGCTGCTGCACCGCCCCGAGAGGGCGGGCCGGGACACCCTGGAGGTACTGCTGGGGGAGGTCACCCGGTCCACGACGCTGGCCGGGATCCCCCTGCCCGACCCGCCCGGCGCCGGCGGACACCACGAGGCACTGGTGCTCGTCCCCTACCGACAGATGGCCGAGCGGGGGTTCGCCGCCACCGACGACGGCGAACCGCTGATCACCATGAGCGTCGTGGAGCAGGGCGCGCTGCCCCTGAACCAGGCCCTGGAGTGGCTGCCGGACGAGCCCGTCACCCTCACCGACGAACACTTCGACATCGACGACGACGAGTACGCCGCCATCGTCCGGGATGTCATCGACCGCGAGATCGGACGCGGTGAGGGCGCCAACTTCGTCATCCGACGCTCCTTCGTGGCCGAGATCAGCCACTACACGCACACCGCCGCGCTCTCCTTCTTCCGGCGGCTGCTGCACGGCGAGTCCGGGGCGTACTGGACGTTCGTCGTGCACACCGGGGACCGCACCTTCGTCGGCGCCAGCCCGGAACAACATGTCAGCCTGTACGGCGGCACTGCCGTGATGAACCCGATCAGCGGCACCTACCGGCACCCGACATCCGGCCCCGACCTGCCCGGCGTCCTGGAGTTCCTCGCGGACCGCAAGGAAGCCGACGAGCTGTACATGGTCGTCGACGAAGAGCTGAAGATGATGGCCCGCATCTGCGCGGGTGGCGGCCGTGTCACCGGCCCGCTGCTGAAGGAGATGGCCCGGCTGGCCCACACCGAGTACTTCATCGAGGGGGAGACCTCGCGGGAGGTGCGGGAGATCCTGCGCGAGACCATGTTCGCCCCCACGGTCACCGGCAGTCCGCTGGAGAGCGCCGCCAAGGTGATCGCCCGGTACGAGCCGGAGGGCCGCGGGTACTACAGCGGCGTCATGGCTCTGATCGGACGGGACGCGGCCGGCGGCCGCACCATGGACTCGGCCATCCTCATCCGCACAGCCGACATCGACCGGGGCGGCCGGCTCCGCATCGGCGTCGGAGCCACACTCGTGCGGCACTCCGACCCCCACGGGGAGGTGGCCGAGACCCGCGCCAAGGCGGCGGGGCTGCTGTCGGCCCTGACCGCCCCGGCCGAACCCGGCCGGGGGGAGATCCGCCGGTTCGCCGGCCACCACCGGGTGCGCACCGCGCTGGAGGAGCGCAACCACGACATCTCCGGGTTCTGGCTGCGCGGGCCGGACGCACACGCCGAGCCGGCCGCCGAACTCGCGGGGCGCAGCGTCCTGGTCGTCGACGCCGAGGACACCTTCACCTCCATGATCGGCCATCAGCTGTCGGCCCTGGGGCTGCGGGTCACCGTCCGCCGCTTCGACGAGCCCCACGACCTCGACGATCACGATCTGACCGTCATGGGGCCGGGTCCGGGTGATCCCCGGGAGACCGGCCACCGGAAGATCGCCCGACTGCGCATGGACATCTCCCAATTGCTGGACGAACGCAGGCCGTTCCTCGCCGTCTGCCTCAGTCACCAGGTGCTGGCCACCCTGCTGGGCTTCCCCCTGGTCCGCTGCGCCGTCCCCAACCAGGGATTGCGACGGGAGATCGAGCTGTTCGGCGACCGCGAGCGGGTGGGCTTCTACAACACCTTCGTCGCCCTGTCCCGGGAGGACAAGGTGGAGTGCGGGGAGCACGGCATCGTGGACGTCAGCCGCGACCCGATGACGCACGAGGTGCACGCCCTGCGGGGACAGGGCTTCGCCTCGATGCAGTTCCACGCCGAGTCGGTGCTCACCCGGAACGGGCCGGACATCCTCGGCTCGTTGCTGCTCGGAGTGGTGCGCACATGCACGCGGTAGTCGTCTGGTGGGAGCTCGCGGGCACCGGCCGGACCATCGCCTCGCTCCGGGAATTCCTGCGGGATGAGGCGGTGGATCGGTTCGGCGACGTGCCCGGTCTGCGACTGAAGGTCTGGATCTCGGACCCGGGAACCGAGCGGTGGGGCGCGCTGCTGCTGTGGGAATCGGCCGAGGCCGCCGCCCGGCCGCTCCCGGCCCGGGCCGCGGAGCTGATCGGCCGCCCTCCCGTCCAACGGGCGGTCTTCGACGTGGAGGCCACCGTCGAGGGCGTCTTCACCGATCCCCGCCTGGCCGGGCGGGGACTGGTTTGGGAGTCCTGACCCCGGCCGAGGCGTTCATCGGCTCCGTGCCGACCGACACCCCCGCGCTCCCCGTCACCCGCTCCGTGGAGGGAGTCCGACCCCCGGTGAGCAATCATCCGAGCAACAGCACGTCGGGTCCGCGGTGGGCCGGACCCGACCGATGGTCGGTCGATACCGCCGGCACGCCCGCCCTCGACGCCGTCGGCACTGCCGCTGCCGGTCACCTCGAACCGCCCGACCCCGGCACGCGGTCCACCGGCTCCGTGTTCGTCCCCACTCTCCGGATCCCCACGTCCGGGGGCGATCCGGAGGCAACCGCGGATTCGACACCCGACCGGCGGGCGCCGGTCGGCGGAACGCACCGGACGCACGGCTTCGACGACCCCGGGGCATCGGCGACCCACCGCTCGTCGTACGGGCCACCGGCCGCCCCGCCCGGTGGCGGGTCACGGTCGCCGCCGCGCCGGTGTCGCCGGGACCACCGGGCCGGACCACCGTCCGGTGTCCGGGGACCCGGGCGTTGCCCGGATCGAGCCGATGAGAGCAGACGGATGGGAGTGGGGAAAGATGACGGAGACAACGCGGATACTCATCGCCGGAGGCGGCATCGGCGGACTGGCGGCGGCCCTCGGCCTCACCGCGCGAGGACACCGGGTCACGGTGCTGGAGCGCCGGGAGGAGTTCACCGAGTTGGGCGCGGGCATCCAACTGGCGCCGAACGCCTTTCACGCCCTGGACCGCCTCGGGGTGGGGCGTCGGGTTCGCGACCGGGCCGTCTTCATCGAAGAGCTGCAGTTCATGGACGCGGTCAGCGGGGAGTCGGTCGTCCGAATGCCGCTCACCGGTGAATACCGCGAGCGGTTCGGCAACCCGTACGCGGTGGTGCACCGCGGTGACCTGTATCAACCGCTGCTGAACGCCTGCCGGGCGGCGGACGGCATCGAACTGCTGCCGGGCCGGTCGGTCGCCTGGTACGAGCAGACGGCCGCCGAGGTCACCGCCGTCACCGAAGGGGGAGAGCGCTTCACCGGGGCCGCGCTGATCGGCGCGGACGGCATCCGCTCGGCGGTCCGCCGCCAGTTGGTGGGCGACGGGGAACCGCGGGTGTCCGGACACACCATCTACCGCTCGGTGATCCCGATGTCGCTGGTTCCCGAGGAGCTCCGCTGGAACCGCGTCACCCTGTGGGCCGGCCCCGGATGGCACTTCGTGCACTATCCGATCGGTGGCGGCGAGTTCCTCAACCTCGCCGCGACCCGGGACGACGGGGCGACGGAGGCCGTGGTCGGCCTCCCGGTTGAGCACTCCCACGTGCTCGATGAGTTCCCCGGACTCAGCGACTCGGCCCGGAGGTTGTTGGAACTCGGTGGGGAGTGGAAGACCTGGGTGCTCTGCGACCGGGACCCGGTCGACGTATGGACGGACGGCCGGGTCGCGCTGCTGGGGGATGCCGCGCATCCCATGCTGCAGTACGCCGCGCAGGGTGCCTGCATGGCGCTGGAGGACGCCGTCGTGCTCGGCGAACTGCTCGAGGGCGACGGGCGGGATGTGGCCCGGGACATGGCGCAGCGGCTGGAGAAGTACACGGCGCGGCGCCGGGACCGTACGGCGAGGACTCAGCTGGTCGCCCGGGAGATCGGCAGCCGGCTCTACCACGCCGCGGGCCAGGCGGCCCGGGCCCGCAACACCTTGCTCTCCTCCTTCTCGGAACAGGAGCTGCACGACCGTGTGAAGTGGCTGCACGGGTCCCACGACCTCACGGAAGGAGTCGGGAGTTGAGCAGGTTGCGCTGGCTCACGGCCGGAGAGTCCCACGGTCCCGCTCTGGTGGCCACCCTGGAGGGTCTGCCGGCGGGAGTGCCGGTCACCACGGAACTGGTGGCCGACGCGCTGGCTCGCCGACGCCTGGGGTACGGGCGGGGAGCCCGGATGAAGTTCGAGCGCGACGAGGTCACCTTCCTCGGTGGTGTCCGGCACGGCCTGACCCTCGGCTCACCCGTCGCCGTCATGGTGGGCAACACCGAGTGGCCCAAGTGGGAGCAGGTGATGGCGGCCGATGCGGTGGATCCGGCCGTGCTCACCGCCCTGGCCCGTAACGCTCCGCTGACCCGCCCCCGGCCCGGCCACGCCGACCTGGCCGGGATGCAGAAGTACGGTTTCACCGAGGCCCGCCCGATCCTGGAGCGCGCCTCGGCCCGCGAGACCGCGGCCCGGGTCGCGCTGGGCGCCGTCGCCACGTCCTACCTCGACGCGATTGCCGGGATTCGCGTCCTCTCCCATGTCGTGGAACTCGGCACGGCCAAGGCCCCCGACGGAGTGCGGCCCGTGCCCGCGGACGTCACCCGGATCGACGCGGATCCGGTGCGCTGCGCGGACAGGTCCGCGAGCGGGGCGATGGTCGCCGAGGTCGACCGGGCGCGCAAGAACGGTGAGACCCTGGGCGGGGTGGTGGAGGTGCTGGCCTACGGCCTGCCGGTGGGACTGGGTTCGCACGTGCACTGGGACCGGCGGCTGGACGCCCGGCTGGCCGGTGCCCTGATGGGCATCCAGGCCATCAAGGGCGTGGAGGTGGGCGACGGCTTCGAACTGGCCCGGGTGCCCGGCTCCCGGGCCCACGACGAAATCGTCCCCGGAGCCGGCGGCCTCCGCCGGTCCACCGCGCGCTCCGGAGCGATTGAAGGCGGCGTCTCCACCGGCGAGCCGCTGCGCATGCGGGCCGCGATGAAACCCATCGCCACCGTCCCGAAGGCGCTGGCCACCGTCGACATCGCCACAGGGGAGGCCGCCAGGGCCCACCACCAGCGTTCCGACGTGTGCGCCGTCCCGGCCGCCGGGATCGTCGCCGAGGCCATGGTCGCCCTGGTGCTGGCCGACGCCGTCGCCGAGAAGTTCGGCGGCGACAGCGTCCCCGAAACCCGCCAAAACCTCACTGGCTACCTGGCCGCCCTGCCGATCCGATGACGCCTCCCCACCGGTGCCCGGGCGCCGTCCCCGCCGGGTTCCACCGGGTTCGGCGGCGGCTCGCACCACCGCGAGGTGTCGGGCGACCGACCGGCAGCGGGCCTCCGGGACGTCACCCCCCGGGAGGGCACGCCCGGCCGGCGACCCCCCGTCCGGGGCGGTCGGGGGCCCGGGGCACCCGCGGCCGGATCAGCCGCGGCCGGTGGCGACGTCGCGGGGGCGGTCCTCCGGACCGTCCTCCATCGTCTGGTTGGCCCGCAGGCGCCGCTTCGCCCGGCCGACACCGTCGATGACCTGCTCCGACATCGCCTCCCGCTGCCGGCGCAGCAGGACGTAGCTGAGCGGCGCGGAGATCAGGATGGCCAGGGCCACCAGCCAGAACGGCTGGGACTCGCCGATCCCGGCGGGGATCAGACCCACCCATGAGAGCCCGGTGACCAGGACCAGGCAGGCGGCGAAGATGCCGAGGCGCAGGGCGGTGTAGCGGAGCATCGCGTGCTGGGGGCGGGTCACGGCCGGGTCACTGCCTTTCCGGGACGTCCGGAGGGGGACGTCCGCTCATCGGTCCCCTCCAGTGAAACATCCGGCCCGAGCGGTTCGGCACCGACCCCCGCGTATGCACCGCTTCGCCCGTTTCGCCGACCGGTCGGCGGGCGGATCGGGAACAGGCCCCGGGGCCCGCGGGCCTCAGCGCAACGGCAACCAGAACGTGGTCTCGTCCCGGTACTCGCCCTCGGCGACCCGGATGGCCGCCGGGGCCCGGCCGATCTCCTTGTAGCCGCACGCCTCGTAGAAGCGCTCCAGGCCCAGGCCGTTGCGGCAGGTCAGGCGGATTCCGTGCAGGTCGCGCTCCCGCGCCCGCCCGGCGACGGCCGCCATCAGTCGCCTGCCCTCCCCC
>NZ_VKHT01000400.1 GCF_014141535.1 Streptomyces alkaliphilus
GTTCCCACCGGGCCGATCGGCGGGGGCGGTGCGCACGACGCCCCGAAACCCGGGTACCGTGGCCCGGCCGGGCGACCGGCCGCGGGCCGGTTCCCGGACGGACGTTGTCACTGTATGCGCGGATGCCCTCGCGGGGCGAAGCCCCGGGCGGATCCGCCGCCATCGGACCGGACCGGTCCGGCGGTTCGTTGTCACCGGCACGGTCCACAATGGTCGGCGGCGCGCGTCACCGGGGTCGTGTCGGCATCCACCCCCGCGGTGTGCCGCCCGCCCGGATCGCCCGTCCCGACCGTCCGTCACGTGCCGAAGGAGCGCCAGCCGCGATGGCCCGCCGCAGTACGAAGACCCCGCCGTCCGACGATTTCGAGGAGCGGATCCTCGACATCGACGTCGTGGACGAGATGCAGGGCTCCTTCCTGGAATACGCCTACTCGGTGATCTACTCCCGCGCGCTCCCCGACGCCCGGGACGGCCTGAAGCCGGTGCACCGCCGCATCCTGTACCAGATGCACGAGATGGGGTTGCGCCCCGACCGCGCCCACGTGAAGTGCGCCCGCGTGGTCGGCGAGGTGATGGGCAAGCTCCACCCGCACGGTGACTCGGCCATCTACGACGCACTGGTGCGGATGGCACAACCGTTCTCCATGCGGCTGCCCCTGGTCGACGGCCACGGCAACTTCGGTTCCCTGGGCAACGACGACCCGCCCGCCGCCATGCGGTACACCGAATGCCGTTCCGCCTCGCCGGCCGAGCTGATGACCGCTTCGATCGACGAGGACACCGTCGACTTCGCGCCGAACTACGACGGCAGCGAGCGGGAGCCCGTCGCGCTGCCCGCCGCCTACCCGAACCTGCTGGTCAACGGCGCCTCCGGGATCGCCGTCGGCATGGCCACCAACATGCCCCCGCACAACCTGGGCGAGGTGATCGCCGCCGCCAAGCACCTGCTCAAGCACCCGGGCGCCGATCTGGCCACCCTGATGCGCTTCGTGCCCGGTCCCGACCTGCCCACCGGCGGGCGGATCACCGGCCTGGACGGCATCCGCGACGCCTACGAGAACGGGCGCGGCACCTTCCGCATCCGGGCCACCACCACCGTCGAACAGGTGACCCCTCGCCGCAAGGGCCTGATCGTCACCGAACTGCCGTTCACGGTGGGGCCGGAGAAGGTCATCTCGAAGATCAAGGACCTGGTCAACTCCAAGAAGCTCCAGGGCATCGCGGACGTGAAGGACCTGACCGACCGCAACCACGGTCTGCGGCTGGTCATCGAGATCAAGAACGGCTTCAACCCCGAGGCCGTACTCGCCCAGCTCTACAAGCTCACCCCGATGGAGGAGTCCTTCGGGATCAACAACGTGGCCCTGGTGGACGGCCAGCCCCTCACCCTCGGCCTGAAGGAACTGCTCCAGGTCTACCTGGACCACCGGTTGACGGTGGTGCGACGGCGCAGCGAGCACCGGCGCGGCCGGCGCGAGGACCGCCTCCACCTCGTCGAGGGCCTGCTGATCGCCCTGCTGGACATCGACGAGGTCATCCGGCTCATCCGCGGCAGCGACGACTCCGCGGCGGCGAAGGACGCGCTGATGGCGCGCTTCGAGCTGAGTGAGACGCAGACCCGCCACATCCTGGACACCCCCCTGCGCCGGCTGACCCGGTTCGACCGGCTGGAGCTGGAGACCGAGCGCGATCGTCTGACCGGCGAGATCGCCGAGCTGACCCGGATCCTGGAGTCCGACGCCGAGCTGCGCCGGGTCGTCTCGTCCGAGTTGACCGAGGTCTCCCGGAAGTTCGGCACCCCGCGCCGCACCGAACTGTCGCAGGAGGACGGCGCCCCGCTCGCGGCCGTGCCGCTCCAGGTGGCCGACGAGCCGTGCCGGATCCTGCTCTCCTCCACCGGACTGCTCGCCCGCACGACCGGGCCGGAGCACCCCTTCGACCAGGGGGCCGGCGGCAAGCGGGCGAAGCACGACGTCATCGTCTCCGCCGTCCCCGGCACCACCCGCGGTGAGATCGGTGTGGTCACCTCCGCCGGCCGGCTGCTGCGGCTCCAGGTGGTGGACCTGCCCGAGCTGCCCGTCGACGCGGCCGGCCCCGGCCTCGCCGGCGCCGCGCCGCTCGCCGAGTTCGTCTCCCCCGGGGATGACGAGCGGGTGCTCTGCCTGGCCAATCTCGACGAGTCCTCGCCGGGCCTGGCGCTGGGCACCGAGCAGGGCGTGGTCAAGCGGGTCGTCCCCGACTATCCGGCGGGCAAGGACGAGTTGGAGGTCATCTCCCTGCGCGAGGGGGACCGGCTGGTGGGCGCGATCGAGTTGCGCACCGGCGAGGAGGACCTGGTCTTCATCACCGACGAGGCGCAACTGCTGCGCTACGCGGCCTCGCAGGTGCGCCCGCAGGGGCGGCCGGCGGGCGGCATGACGGGGATCAAGCTGCCGGAGGGCGGCCGGGTGATCTCCTTCACCGCGGTGGACCCGGCGGTCGAGGCGGTGGTCTTCACGATGGCCGCCGGCACCGGGGCCGCGGGGTCCCGGGGCACCGCGAAGCTGACCCCGTTCGAGCAGTACCCGCGCAAGGGTCGGGCCACCGGCGGGGTGCGGTGCCAGCGCTTCCTGAAGGGCGAGGAGCGCCTCGCCTTCGCCTGGGCCGGTCCGGCGCCCGCCCGGGCGGCGACGGCCTCGGGGGCCGCGGCTCCCCTGCCGGAGCCCGATCCGCGCCGGGACGGCTCGGGTACGCCGCTGCCCAAGGCGATCGCGGTGATGGCCGGTCCGGTCCGCCGGGAGGCCTGACCGGGGCCGGTGCCCGATCCCCGTCGGGGTCGGGCACCGGCCCCGGTTCGCGAGCCGTGGTCCGAACGCCGTCCGGGCCCTCCCCGTCGGTCGGTACGGCCGTCACCGGTCAGTACGGCGGGTCCTCAACGGTCACCCCGGCCGTCGACCCACCGAGCCGGTGCGCCGGATCGGCCTCGTACGGATCGGAGTCGTACGGATCGGGGGCCCGGACGTCCCGGGGGTCCCCCGCGTCGTCCCCGGCGTACGGGACCCCCGGCTCCACCGGTCCGCCCGCCCCGTCGTCCCGGGGGGAGGCGTACGGGTCGGCGGTCCCGGGGACGGCTCCCGCCGGAGCCTCGCCCCCGCCGTCGCGTCCGTCCCCGGGCGGGGAATCATCGGGGTGGTCGACGAACCGCAGGACGCCGTAGAGCGCGTCGGGACGCGGCTCCCCCGGTCCGGTACCGACGCACTCCTCCAGTTCCGCGCGCAGCGCCCGGGTGTCGATATCGGCGCCGATCAGTACGAGCTCGGTGCGGCGGGCCTCCCCCTCGGGCCACGGCTCGGTGCGGTAGCGCAGGAAGCGCCCCACCGCGTGCATCACGAACCGTCGCTCCGGCTCTCCGGGCGGGAGGGCGAAGCGGACCGTCCCCTTGATCCGGTACAGGCCCTCCGGGCGGCGTTCGGTGAAGGCGGCGAAGCGGCGCGGATCGAGGGGTTCGTCGGCGGTGAAGGCCAGCGAGGTGTAGCCGGCGTGCAGGTGATCGGCGTGCTCCCCCTTGGGGGCGTCCGTCGCGCACGTGCCGGGGGCTCCGGCGTCCCCGGCCGCCTCCTCGGCCAGGAGGTCACCGAAACTCAACTGCCGGGGGCCGACGGCCTCCCGTCGCACGGGATCGAAGAGCAGACCGGGGTCCACCCTTCCGTGGACGGCCGTGACCACGGGGGCACCCCGGGTCAGCGAGCGGACCTCCCCCAGCAGGCTCTCCAGGCGGTCCGCCGGCACCCGGTCGCTCTTGTTGAGCACCACCAGATCGGCGACCGCCAGATGCCGCTCGATACCCGGGTGCCGCTCGCGGGTGGCGGTGAACTCGGCCGCGTCCACCACCTCGACCAGACCGCCGTAGAGCACCCGGGGCGAGGAGGCCGCGAGCACCATGCGGGCGAGGACCTCCGGCTCGGCCAGCCCGCTGGCCTCGATGACGATGAGGTCGATGCCGACCTCCGGCTCGGCCAGCCTGCCCAGCATCTCGTCCAGGTCCTCGGTGTCCACCGCGCAGCACAGGCAGCCGTTGCCCAGCGAGACCATCGAGTCGACCTGTCCGGCGACCGCGAGGGCGTCCACCCCGATGCTGCCGAAGTCGTTGACGACCGCGCCGATGCGCAGACCGCGCCGGTTGTGCAGCAGGTGGTTGAGGAGGGTCGTCTTGCCCGCTCCGAGGAAGCCCGTCAGCACGAGCACCGGGAGGCGCTCGCCGGGTGCCGCCGTCACTGTCCCGTCCGTCCCTTCCGTCGGCCCGGTGGTGCCGGGACCCCCGCCCGGCCGATCGGCACGGGGTGGTGATCAGGATAGGGCGCCCCACCCCGACGGGCCGCGAAACGGCAGTGAGGTTAGGCTCGGCTGTGTCGATGACGGCTTTCGACCGGCCCCCGGCCGAGTCCCGGAGCCCCTCCCCGGAC
>NZ_VKHT01000401.1 GCF_014141535.1 Streptomyces alkaliphilus
CACTCCGGGGGGTGTGCGGAGCCCTGCCCCTGGGCCGGCCCGCGTCACGGGCCGGCCCAGGTGGACCACCTCCCGTGCGCCCCCCGTGCGCCCCCTCCGTCGGATGGCCGGCGCTTCCCGCCGCTCGATGTAACGATCAGGAATCGGTCCCACCGGGACACGAATCGGACATCCGGTGAACGTTTTCGTGCCCGGGTGCAGCGGGCAACTGACAGCAGGGCGAATCAGGAGGGTCACCCGTGATCATCTGGTTGAACGGGGCGTTCGGAGCGGGCAAGACCTCGGTGGCGGGGGAACTGGTGGAACTGCTGCCGGGCAGCGTGCTGTTCGATCCCGGGCAGCTGACCGCGGTGCTCCGCCGCACCCTGCCGGCCAAGAGCTGGGAGGAGACGGGTGACATCCGGGATCTGCCCGCCTGGCGTCGGTTGGTCGTGGAGGCGGCCGCGGCGGTCCACCGCGAGACCGGCGCCACCCTGGTGGTGCCCGGCAGCCTGTTGGACCGCTCGCACCGGGACGAGATATTCGGCGGCCTGGCCGCCTGCGGATTGAGCGTGCGGCACCTGCTGCTGCACGTGGAGGAGGCGGCGCTGCGTCACCGGCTGCGGGAGAGCGCGCCACCGGGGGGAAGGAGAGCGGATTCCCCCGGTTCCGCCCGCAGCGGCCCGCCACCGGATCGGTTCCTGGCCCCCGACCCGGTCGACGAGTACCTGCGGGCGCTGGGGGAGTGGCTGGCGCTGGACGCCCACGCCGTCGACGCGGCCGGCCTCACCCCTCGCCGGATAGCCCAACGGTTCGCGACGGCGTTGGGCTCCGGCGCCGGTCTCTGTCCGATGCCCGGCACCCCGCGGCCGACGGGGGCCACCGTCGCCGCCGGGGTGCTCTTCTTCGACGAGGACGATCGGGTCCTGCTGGTGGACCCGGTCTACAAGGCCGGCTGGGAATTCCCGGGCGGGGTGGTGGAACCGGGGGAGTCCCCGGCCCGGGCCGCGATCCGCGAGATCGCCGAGGAGTTGGGGTTGCGATTGACCGGGGCTCCGTCCCTCCTGGTCGTCGACTGGGAACCACCCCGACCGCCGGGACACGGCGGCCTGCGACTGCTCTTCGACGGCGGGGTCCTCCCGCCGGAACGCGCCGCCGGACTGCTCCTGCCCCCCGACGAACTGCGCGCGTGGCGGTTCGCCGACCCGGAGGAGGCCGAACGCCTGCTCTCCCCGAACCGGGTGGCCCGCCTGCGCTGGGCCATCCGGGCCCGCGCCGAGGGCCGGCCGCTCAACCTCGAGGCGGGGGAACCGATCGGCCCCGGGGCGCCCGTGGGGCCCTGACCACCGGGGAGAACCCCTCGGAAGAACCCCCTCGGGCCCCGGGGCGACCCAGCACCCGGCGGGGCACCCCGGAGCCCGGAACCTCAGCCGGCGCGCTCGGCGTAGCGCAGCAGGAACAGCGCCTCGGCCACCGACATCCGCTCCAACTCGTCGGGGGACACGCTCTCGTCCACGGCGTGGATGCGGGCCGCCGGCTCGCTCAGCCCGGTCAGCAGGATCTCCGCCTCCGGGTACAGCCCGGCCAGGGTGGCGGTCAGCGGGATCGAGCCGCCCTGCCCGATCACCTCCATCCGCGCGCCGTCGTAGGCGACGGCCATCGCCTCGGCCATGGCTTCGTAGGCAGGGCTCGACACGTCGGCCCGGAAGGGCTGCCCCTCGCCGGCCGCCTCCACCGAGATCCGCGCCCCCCACGGGACCCGCGCCTGCAGATGCGCGGCCAGCAGCTTGCCCGCCTCGCCCGCGTCCACCCCCGGCGGCACCCTGAGACCGACCAGGGCCGCCGCGCTCGCCTGCACCGATGGGGTGGCCCCCGTCACCGACGGGCAGTCGATGCCCAGCACCGTCGCCGCCGGGCGGGCCCACAGGCGGTCGGCCGGCTCACCGGACCCCATCAGCCCGACGCCTTCCAGTACTCCGGCGTCCTCCCGGAACCGCTCCTCCGGATAGGGGGTGCCCTCCCACAGACCGTCCGCCGGCAGGCCGTCGATCACCGTGTCACCGGCCTCGTCGCGCAGCGAGTCCAGCACCCGGATCAGGGCGGCCAGCGCATCGGGGGCCGCGCCCCCGAAGGCGCCGGAGTGCAGGTTCCCCTCCAGGGTGTCCACCCGCACCCGCGCCATCGTCATACCGCGCAGCATCGCGGTGACCGTCGGCGCGCCGGCGCGGAAGTTCCCGCTGTCACCGATGATCACGGCGTCGGCCCGCAGCAGGTCCGGGTGGGCCTCGGCGTACCGCTCCAGACCGCCGGTGCCCTGCTCCTCCGACCCCTCGACGATCACCTTGATCCCCACCGGGACGCCACCGGTCGCCCGCAGGGCGCGCAGCGCCAGGAGGTGCATGAGCACGCCGCCCTTGCAGTCGGCGGCACCCCGGCCGTACCACCGCCCGTCCCGCTCGGTCAGTTCGAAGGGAGGCGAGGTCCAGCCGTCCTCGTCCAGGGGCGGTTGCACGTCGTAGTGCGCGTAGAGCAGCACGGTCGGCGCCCCCGTCGGTCCGGGCAACTCGCCGTACACCGAGACCGTGCCGTCCGGGGTCTCCAGCAGTCGCACGTCGGGAAAGCCCTCGGCGCGCAGCGCCGCCGCGATCCACCCGGCCGCGGCCTCGCACTCGGAGGGCGGGTACTGGGCGGGGTCGGCCACCGAGCGGAAGGCGACCAACTCGGCCAGCTCCTCCCGGGCCCGGGGCATCAGTGCGGCGATCCCCTCCGCGATGTCGGCGGTTCGGGGGACAGCGGCGTCGCGGGCGCCGGCGGCCTCGGGGGTGGACTGCATCGTGGGACCTCTCCTGGGGTGTCGGGGCGTCCGGTGGTTCGGGGGTCTCCCGGCCGCGGCGAACACCGCGGCGGACGGCGGCGGGCCGGCGCGAAAGTCCCGCGGCGGTGGGGCGTCCCCCCGGGCCGTCCGGGCCGTCGGCGGGCCGCGTCGCCGGAGATCATCCCACAGCGGGGAGCGGGACACCCCGGGCCGTAGGATGCGATCACGCGGAGGAATCGGGACGCGACGACGGGGAGCGGCGGCCAATCGTGAGCGGTGAGAGCGCGACGGGGAACACGACCTGGGATGTCATCGTGGTGGGGGCCGGCCCCGCCGGGGCCTCGGCCGCGCGGGCCGTCGCCGAGGCGGGCCGCAGGGTGCTGGTGGTGGAGAGGGCGGAGCTGCCCCGCTACAAGACCTGCGGCGGCGGCATCATCGGGCCGTCACGCGATGCCCTGCCCCCCGGCTTCGACCTGCCGTTGCGCGATCGCGTTCATGCCGTCACCTTCTCCCTGGACGGGCGCCTGACCCGAACCCGCCGTTCCAAGCGGATGCTCTTCGGACTGGTGGACCGCCCCGAGTTCGACCGGCGGCTGGTGGACTCCGCGGTCCGGGCCGGGGCCCGGCTGCGCACCGGAGTGTCCGTCCAACGGGTGGAGCAGCACGGTCCCGACGTGCCCGACCGCCGCACGGTGGCGGTACGGCTGGCCGGGGGCGAGACGATCCTGGCCCGTGCCGTGGTCGGCGCGGATGGCAGCGCCGGGCGCACAGCCGCGCACGTCGGGGTACGGGTGAACCGCGTGGACCTGGGCCTGGAGGCCGAAATCCCGGTGCCCCCCGAGGTGGCGGCCGATTGGCGGGGACGGGCCCTGATCGACTGGGGTCCCCTACCGGGGTCCTACGGCTGGGTCTTCCCCAAGGGGAACCGGCTCACGGTCGGGGTGATCTCCGCCCGGGGCGAGGGCCCGGCCACCCGGCGTTACCTGGAGGAGC
The DNA here is from genome assembly GCF_014141535.1 of Streptomyces alkaliphilus. GTDB lineage: Bacteria > Actinomycetota > Actinomycetes > Streptomycetales > Streptomycetaceae > Streptomyces > Streptomyces alkaliphilus. The sequence continues at coordinate 3,788 of NZ_VKHT01000401.1, forward strand.
TCACGGCCCGGTGCGGGTTGGCCGGCTTCGAACCCGAGATCTCCTCCGGGCACCTCACCCGCTGCCGCGCCGACGACTCCCCGCTCTCCCGGGGGCGGGTGCTGGTGTGCGGTGACGCGGCGGGTCTGCTCGAGCCCTGGACCCGGGAGGGCATCTCCTTCGCCCTGCGCTCGGGACGGTTGGCCGGGGAGGCGGCGGTGCGAATGGCGGTGGCGGGAGACGCCGTGGAGACCCGGCGACGTGCGGTGGAGTACGCCGACGCCATCGGGCGCGGCCTCGGCACCGAGATGGGTGTCGGTCGTCGACTCTACGCGGCCTTCACGCACCGTCCCGCCCTCCTGCACACCGCCCTGGTCGGTTTCCCCCCGGCCTGGTCCGCCTTCGCGGGCATCGTGCGCGGCTCCACCAACCTGGCCGACCTCACCCGGGACCATGCCACGGTGCGCCGCGTGGTCACCGCCCTGGACCGCCTGGACGCCCGTCGCCCGGATGCCCCCGGTACGGCGGGGACCTCCCTTCACCGGGGTGATCGGTCCCGACACGGAGGACGACACCTCCGGGGCCGGGGAGGTCGATTGCCTGGTCACCGGCCCCGCCTCCCGGTTGTTCCTGCTGCTGTGGAACCGGGACACGGTGGACGGTCCCGAGA
>NZ_VKHT01000402.1 GCF_014141535.1 Streptomyces alkaliphilus
GGTTGGGGGTGGGGACGGGCGGCGGAGAGGCGGCCCGTCGAAGGTGAGTCGAAGGCGGTCAGGGGGCCCGGCAACCGCTGCGTCGGTTGCTGCGGCAGCCCGTTGAGGCGTGTCGAGCCGATACCGAGGCAACGACCGGATCCCCCGGGTGCCACCGACGCCCCGCACGAAAGGGTGTGAACCTCCCCGGGCAGGTCTCGATCATGGGCTGGGACAACCGGGACACCACGATCATGGCCTCTCACCCGCCGCTCACCACGATTGACGCCGGCCTCGCCCGGGTCGGCCGACAGCCCTACGATTGCTCGGTGCCATCGCTTCCCGGCCCGAGCCCGGTGTGGGCGCCGTTTTCCGCCGTCTCGTCGTCCGGGAGTCCCCCCGAGGGGGCACCGCGCCCGTGGGTGGTGTCGTCGGCACAGGGAAGACCGCAGTGGCTGCGGCGGGAAGGCCGGTGCCCTCCCCACGGGATCCCACGGGTCCGATGACACGGTCCGCGGGTCGTGCGTCGGCAGGGGGAACGGTCATACCGGGGCCGGAGGCCGGCTCCCCATCCCGGGCCGCGAAAAACACGGGAATGGGTCACCCGCCGGTCTCCGCCGCGTCGACCGCCGCCCGCACGGTGGGATACACCCGCCGCAACTCCTCCTCGGCCCCGGCGGTGCGCAGCACGTCCCTCACCGCCGAAGGCGACGTAGAGGATCAGCGCCGCCGGCGCGGCGTAGAGACCGACGACGGGCGAGACGCCGGCGATCGTCGCGTAGGCGAGCGCCTCGGGCACCAGGACCGCCCACACGGTCATCCCGGCCAGTGCGTCCCGTGCCGGCCACCGCCGGCGGTGACCCCGCACCGAGGGGGACAACCGGAACACGCGCGCCCGCAGGAGGAGAGATCGCTGATGGCGCCACCGACCAGCTTCGCGGCGAGGAGCAGACAGATCACGCTCACGATCGCCGAGTTGTGCCTCTCCATCCAGAGCTTGAGACCGTCGAGGATGTGCCGCGAGCGCTCCTCGAGGGCGAAGTGGAGCACGACCGGTGTGCCGGTCCCCAGTGCCCCGATCACGACGAAGACCGCGAGCGCCACGGCCTGCCCACCGGCGGACGCGTCCGTCCGCGCGATCGTTGCCGCGGCGGCGATCACGAGCAGCAGGTTCTTCGGGTTGAGTGCGGACAACACGATCCCGAGGACCCCCGCCCTGACGGGGGTGAAGGAGTCGACCGCGTGCATCCATTTGGGCAGCGCCGGCTCCTCGTCGCCGCGCGGCCGCTCGCGCCAGTGCTTCACCGCCACCCACAGCAGCAGCGCGCCGAGCACCGGGTCCAGTGCGCTGACCCAGCCGGCCGGCTCCCCCTGCTCGCCCGGACCCGCGCCACCGGAGACCAGCAGCACGATCGTGCCGACGAGGGCCGGGCCCAGGACCCACCCCGGGAGCAGCGCCGGCCCGTTGGAGCGTGCCCGGGGTGTCCCGATCATCAGCACCACCCCGATGATCGGGAACGGGCTCAGCGCCACACCGACGCCGTACGACAGGATCTGTCCGATGGCCTCGCCCACGACCGTCTACCTCACGCCGGTTCGATCTCGCCCGGCCGCCGGCTTTGGTCGAACCAGCTTTCGAGCGGACCGTAGAGCCGCAGGATGGTGAACCACCCCTTGCCGGGGACCGTCCGGACCCAGTTCGCCTCCCTGCCCCGCGGTGGGGTCGGGCCGAACCGGATGACCGTGTCCCCGTTGCCCTCGGCCCGCACGGCCCCCGAGAGGCTGTTCACGCCGGGGTAGGGGTCCTCGGTGCGCAGCAGCGACCGGGTCTGGGTGTCGTAGACGTCGATGGCCCAGAAGTTCCTCGCCGGGATGTTCTCGGGGAGGGTGAGCGGTAGCAGGAGAAGGTCGAGGCCCGTGAGACGAAGTAGCCGTCCGGAACCTCTCCGTCGTGGTCCGGGGGCAGGAAGAGGTATTTGCCTCCCTTGCCCTCGTCGGGCCCGGCGATCCCCATGTCGGCGACGTAGCGCTGCCACATGTCGTTGACGACGCTCAGCGAGCCCTCCGGCACCTCGATCACGATCGGGCCGTCCCGGTCGAGCGCCATGAAGGTCATTCCGTGGGTCGTTTCCGTGTTTCCCGTCAGCAGCCTCGGTGCCGAGGTACACCGCGGCGCCGTGTAGCCGATCGTGCGGTAGTCGATGCCGAGGCTCAGCAGTCCGCGCCGCATCGCCAACAGGGTGGCGCCGGGCTGGCAGTCGAGGAAGGTGTCGATCCCGCGCAACAGGTCCAGGGCGTCATAGCCGCGGGTGACCGTGTCGGGCAGGGGCAGGCCGTCGAAGAACTCCATCGGTCCGAAGACCGTCTCCAGCCGGTCCGGGATACCGATGGACTCCAGGGTCTCGTCCGAGACGCCCGGGCTGGGCGCGTCACTCACGTCGGGCACGGTGGGTGTCCTCCTCAGGGGGTCGTTCGCCGGGAACCGCGTTCCGGTCGTCCCTCACGCCGACCGTCGGGCGTGCCCTGCCCCGCACCGGCTCGGTGGTGTGAACCGCCGACCCGTGCCGGGCTCGTACACGCGCCCGGGCCGCCGCGCACGGTCGGTCCAACGCCTCGATCCCGCCCGGGCGCCAGGTCCTGTCGAAGAACGGCAGCAGGGGGCTGTAGAGCCGCAGAACCACGAACCATCCCCTGCCCGGCAGGGTTTGGATCCAGTTGCCCTCCGGAACGCCGTCGGGCCGGTCGGGCCCGAAGCGCACCGTGGTCATGCCGTCCGCGTCGGCGGTCGCCGCCGGACTCGGGTGGGTCTGGCTGCCCGCCCGTGGGAACCGCTGCGGGGTCTCGATCATCGAACGTGTCTGGTTGTCGTAGACGGTGCACGACCAGAACCGGGCGGCGGGGATGTCCGGTGGGAGCACCAGACGGTAGTGCTTGCCGCCGTCCAGGGCCCGGCCCTCCCGGTCCGCGAAGGAGAACAGGTACTGCGAGCCGACATCGGTCAGCCGGGTGGCGAACGGCGGGCTGATGCCCACCGCCAGGTACCACCAGGACCGCAGGTTCAGCTTCCGGGCGCCGGTGCTCGGATGGGTCTCGACCCCGCTGTCGGTGACGTCCGCGGGCGGGGTCATGAAGTCGTGGCCGGACGCGAGCAGGCCGTTGACCCACCGGGAGGACGGGCCGTAGAAGTGGGCGTCCTCGGACGGGCGCGGCCGGCAGGCCAGGGTGCGGGCCGTGGCGTTCCCGACCGCCGCCGCCTCGGTGAGGATCCTCCGCATCCGCGCGTCCGGCTCGAAGGGCTCTCCCCTGACGATCCCGATCGCCGCCAGAGGGCCCGTGATCTCGGGATCGAGCGCCTCGGGTGACTGGTCCTGCACCAGCTCGTTCGCGAAGTCGAAGTAGGTCGCGTCCGCGGGTGGGACCGTGTTCAGGGGAAGGCCGGTGCCCTCGACGAAGCGGGGCGGGTCGGCCCGTCGGAGCGCGGCCGTCCAGGTCTCCGCGGTCCACGGCAGCGGCGGGGCCGTGCCCCCGGTGACGATCTCCGCGACGCCGGTGCCGTACAGCCCCGGCACGTAGCGGTGGATGCGCAGTCTCTCCCTGACCCGCTGGACCACCGGCCCGGGGTCATCACCCTCCAGGAACGCCCGCCCGCCCAGGATGAGCCGCGTGGTGCGGACCCGGTGGGTGAAGAACCCCCCTCGGGGAGGGGGCCGTTGTAATCGGGCGGTACGAAGAGGTAGGCGCCGCCGGTCCCCCGACCGGGTCCGGGCATGCCGGGGTCCGCGACCCAGCGGAACCACAGGTCATTGACGAAGCCGAGGGTGAGGGGCGGCATCTCCACCACCACCGGTCCCTCCGTCAGATCGAGGAACGTCACGAAATAGACGGGGTCCGCGTTCCCGGTCAGCAGCACCGTACCGGCGTCCATGAACTCCGAGAAGATCGGGACGTCGTGGTCCTCGATCCCCGCGTCGAGGAATCCCCTGCGCGCCGCCCACAGGTTGACCCCGGAGTACGCGTCGAGGAAGGCACGCACGGCGTGCAACCCGTCCAGGTGGTCGTAGAGGCGGTCGGCGGTCTCATCGGTGGGCACGCCCAGCGGGAACTCCAGGGTGCCCGGGTGCGTCTCGATCCGCTCGGGAGTCGAGATCGACTCCATGACCCGCGGGGAGATCTGCGCGGTGTGCTGCACGGAATCGCTCCGTTCTCGGGAAAGGTCCCTCGCCGACCTTGGCCCCGTCCCGTGCGGACCGCCACCGCACGCGGGCCGTCGGAGGGACCCGGAGGCCCGGCGGTGGGGGCGCCTCGCCCCGCCGGTCGCGGGGCGAGGCGACCGGCGGGAGCGGTCACCGTCCCCGGCAGGACCGCGCTGTGGTCCATCCCCGGCCGGACGAACCACTCACGCGCAGGGCGGGTCGGTGTTCTCCGGGGAGGGGAGTGACCCGGCGACCGGGCGGGGA
>NZ_VKHT01000403.1 GCF_014141535.1 Streptomyces alkaliphilus
CCCCCTTGACCACCTTCCTCATCGGCTGGGCCGCCGGACGCCACGGGCTCGATGTCGAGGAGGCCGCCCGCCGGGTCGGTGCCCTCGCCGCGCGCTGGGAGAGTGAACGGGCCCCGGAGGGCGCGCCCCCGGAGACCTGGGCGGGTTCCGGCCCGTCCGGTACCGCGGGCGACCCCGGGCGCGGGGCCCCCGGAGCGGGGCGACCGTGACGGCCCACCCCGGCTCCGCCCGGCCCGGGGGGACGCCCGGCCGGGATCGCGCCACCGACACCCCCGCGAGCGGCACCGGGGGCGCCGGCGGTCCCGCGCCGGCCGCGGCCCGGCTCACGACGGGCGGAGCCGATGACGACTTCGCCGACGCCCTGGCCCTGGCCAACAGCTCCCGCCCCCGCGTCCCGACCGCGGCCGGGACGCGGGGGAGCACCGCCGGCGCCCGCGTCGAGGGGGAGGCCGGACCCGCGGCGACAGCGGGTCCCGCCGACCCCGCCGACGCCAGGGGGACGGACCGGGGCGAGGAGCGGACCGGCGCCCATCGGACGACCGACGACCGGCACCGGAGCGACCACGAAACCACCGGACACCACCACGACACCGACTGGGAGACCGCCCACCGCACCGCCCACCGCGTCGGGCGGGAACTCCCGCCGCGTGCCGTGTCCCTGACGGAGGCGATCGGCCACACCCTCGCCGAACCGCTCACCGCCCTCACCGACCTCCCCGCCTTCGACACCGCCGCCATGGACGGCTGGGCCGTCTCCGGCCCGGGCCCGTGGGGGCTGGAACCCGGCGGTGCCGTCCTCGCCGGCCACGACCACCCCGCCCCGCTCGCCGACGGCCTCGCCGTGCCCATCGCCACCGGGGCCCGCATCCCGCCCGGCACCACCGCGGTGCTGCGCCGGGAGCGCGGACGCACCCTCGCCGACCGCCTGCGCGGCCCCAACCCGTCCCCGGGCGCCGACATCCGACCGCGCGGGCAGGAGTGCCGCACCGGAGCCGGTCTGCTTCCCGCCGGTACGCCGGTGACCCCCGCCGTGCTCGGGCTGGCCGCCGCCGCCGGCTACGACCGGCTGACCGTGCGCCCGCGCCCCCGGGTGGCGGTCCTGGTACTCGGCGACGAACTGCTGCACCGGGGTCTGCCCACCGGCGGGCGGATCCGCGACGCCATCGGCCCCATGATCGGCCCCTGGCTGACCGGGCTCGGCGCCGAACCGGTCTCCGTGCGCCTCCTCGGCGACCTGCCGGCCGGGTCGGCGGACCGGGCCGGGGGACCTCGTGGCGACACCCTGGTGGAAGCCCTCCTCGATGCCGCCGGGAGCGCCGATCTCGTCCTCACCAGTGGCGGTACCGGCGCCGGCCCGGTGGACCGCGTCCACCCCGCGTTGCGGGCGCTCGGCGCCCGCCTCCCCGTGGACGGCGTCGCCGTGCGCCCCGGCCACCCGATGCTGCTCGCCGAACTCCCGGACGGGGTTCCCCTGGTGGGCCTGCCGGGCAATCCACTGGCCGCCGTCTCAGCCGTGCTGACCCTGGTGGCGCCGGTGCTGCGCGGTCTCACCGGCCGCCCCGAGCCGGACGCCGACACCGTCCGGGCCCGGCTGACCGAGCCGGTGTCCCGCCACCCCCGGGACGTACGGCTGGTGCCGGTGCGGCTTCCCGCACCGGGGTGGGCCGAGCCGGTGGGTTGGGCCGGCCCGGCTATGCTGCGCGGGATCGCCGTCGCCGATGCCGTGGCGGTTCTTCCCCCCGGTCCGGCCCCGGCGGCCGGCCGGGTCCGCCTGCTGGAGCTGCCCCGACCATGAGGATCCCCTCCGCTCTCACCCCCGGGGACGGGGACTCCTCCCCCGGCTCGGAACGGGACCGACAGGCTCTGGGCGTCTCCCTGCCCCGGCAGATCGCCGGACCGCTCATCCAGGTGCTCAAGCGGCTGGCCCTGGCCAATCTGGTGCTGTTCACCGCCTTCCTCGTCGTCTACCTGGACCGCGACGGCTACACCGACAGCCGGGACGGCGAGGTCGGGGCACTCGATGCCCTCTACTACGTCACGGTGTCGCTCTCCACCACCGGGTACGGCGACATCGCCCCCTATTCGGACCTCGCCCGGCTGCTCACGACGTTCGTCATCACGCCCCTGCGGGTGGCGTTCCTGATCATCCTGGTCGGCACCACGCTCGAGGTGCTGACCGAGCGCACCCGCGAACAGTGGCGGGTCGGGCACTGGAGGAAGACCTTGCGCGACCACACCGTCATCGTCGGTTTCGGCACCAAGGGACGCTCCGCCGCCGAAACCCTCATGCGCACCGGCGTCACCCAGGACCGCATCGTCGTGGTCGATCCCAGTCCCGTGGTCGTGGAACAGGCCAACGCGGAGGGTTACGCGGGCGTCGTCGGTGACGCCACCCGCAGCAACGTGCTCCTGCGGGCCCGCGTCGACCGGGCCCGGCAGGTGGTGATCTCCACCCAGCGGGACGACACCGCCGTGCTGGTCACGCTCACCGCCCGACAGCTGAGCAAGTCCGTCCGGATCGTGGCCTCGGTCCGGGAGGAGGAGAACGTGCCGTTGCTCCGGCAGTCCGGCGCCGACTCGGTGATCACCAGTGCCTCGGCCGTCGGGCGCCTGCTGGGTCTGTCGATGGTCAGCCCCAGCTCGGGCTCGGTCATGGAGGACCTGATCCAACAGGGGTCGGGGCTGTCCCTGAAGGAACGACCGGTCACCCGGGCGGAGGCGGGAAGGTCGCCGCGCGAGTGCGACGACCTGGTCGTCTCGGTGATAAGGGGTCACCGGCTGCTGCCCTTCGACGATCCGGAGGCCCGAACCCTGGAACTGCAGGACCGGGTGGTGGTGATCCGCCGCACCAGCGGTGACGAGGACAAGGCGCGCCCGGCGAAGCAGGAGGGGCGGCCGGAGCGCGGCCCCGGCTCCTGGCGCATCCCGCGCGGTTGACCCGGTCGGGCTCGGGACCGGGCGGTCGGCGGGCCGACGCGCCCGGCCGAACGGGGCGGTCGTCGTCCGGCGTCCGCCGCCGCTTACCCTCGCGCCCATGCGAGCCATCACTGTTTCCGAGCCCGGCGGTCCCGAGGTCCTGCGGATGGAGGAGGTCCCCGATCCCGAACCGGGCCCCGGCGAGGTGCTGATCGACGTCACCGCCTGCGCCGTCAACCGAGCGGATGTCCTGCAACGGCGGGGGCACTACGACCCGCCACCCGGGGCGAGCCCGTATCCGGGGCTGGAGTGCTCTGGGACGGTCGCCGGTCTCGGGCCCGGCACGGCGGGGCCGAGGCCGGGGGAGCGGGTCTGCGCGTTGCTGTCCGGCGGGGGGTACGCCGAGCGGGTCGTGGTCCCGGCCGGTCAGGTGCTGCCGCTTCCCGGGGAAATCGATTCGGTAACGGCCGCGGCCCTTCCCGAGGTGGTGTGCACGGTGTGGTCGAACGTCTTCATGGCCGCCGACCTGCGTCCGGGCGAGACCATCCTGGTGCACGGCGGGGCCAGTGGCATCGGCACGATGGCGGTGCAGTTGGCCCGTGCCGTGGGGGCCCGAGCCGCGGTGACCGCCGGTGGGGTCGCGAAGCTGGAGCGGTGCCGCGAACTCGGGGCCGAGATCCTGATCGACTACCGCGAGCAGGACTTCGAGGAGGAGATGCGGAAGGCCACCGACGGGCGGGGAGCAGACGTCATTCTCGACATCATGGGCGCCTCCTACCTGCGCCGGAACGTCCGAACCCTGGCCACCGGCGGACGGTTGGTGGTGATCGGCCTCCAAGGGGGCGTGCGGGGGGAATTGGAACTGGGACGGTTGTTGGCCAAGCGGGGAACGATCATCGCGACCTCGCTGCGTGCCCGCCCGGTCGAGGAGAAGTCCGCGATCGTGACGGCGGTGCGCGAGCACGTGTGGCCGATGCTCGCCGACGGCCGGGTTCGACCGGTGATCGACCGGGTGATGCCGCTGGCGGAGGTGGCCGAGGCGCACCGGGTCATGGAGGCGGGGGAGCACGTGGGCAAGATTGTCCTCACCACCTGAGAGGGTGTTCATCTGACGGCTCCCCAGAAGACGTATGGTCGTGTGACCTTCGGTTCGGCCACTCGTTGAGAGGACGAACCGTCCTTTTCGTGTGATTCGCATGGAGTGGGGCAGGCGAAGGTTGGCAGGGGCACGGACTCCCTTCCGGAACCCCTCGGTACCCCCGGGTGGCCCCCGGGCGACCGGGACGCGCCGGAAGAGCGTGGTGCGGGAGCGGATCCCGGTGGCCGGGATGAAAGCCACGGCTTTCGGATGCCCGAAGATGCCGGATTCGTGCCGTTATGTGACTCTGGTAACCCTGCCGGTCGGTGCCGGAGCGTGTTGAACTCCATGCGGAGGGTGGGAATTGTGCGGATACGGGTGGGCGTCACGATGTGCGGAACCGCGCTGGCGGTGCTGCTGCCGGTGGGGGTCGTCC
>NZ_VKHT01000404.1 GCF_014141535.1 Streptomyces alkaliphilus
CCCCGACGGCCTTACCGACGACGCCCCGCCGGGGGCCCGCGCGGACGCCGCCGTCGCCCGGGTCCTCGCCGACCTCGACACCACCACCGAACGCGGAGTCGTCGTCGACTCCCCGCCCGGCGCCGGCAAGTCCACCCTCGTCGTCCGGGCCACCGGGCACCTCGCGGTCCGGGGTCGGCCCGTGATGATCGCCGCCCAGACCAACGAACAGGTCGACGATCTCGTCGACCGGCTGGCGGGCACCCATCCGGAGTTGGCCGTCGGTCGTCTGCACGCCGCCGGTCACGTCCTGCCGCCCCGCGTCACCCGACACCCCCGGGTCACCGGGGCCGCGAAGATCGACCCGCTGCGCGACCTCCCGGTGGTCGTCGGCACCGCCGCCAAGTGGGCCCACGTGGACACCACCCCCTGGGACTGGGCCATCGTCGACGAGGCCTACCAGATGCGCTCCGACGCGCTGCTGCGCACCGCCCGCCTCTTCGAACGCGCCCTGTTCGTCGGCGACCCCGGTCAGCTCGATCCCTTCGCCACCGTGGAGACCGACCGCTGGACCGGCCTGAGCTGGAACCCCATGAGCAACGCCGTGGACGTCGTGCTCGCCCACAACCCCACCATGCTCAGTCGTCGGCTCCCCGTGTCCTGGCGGCTGCCGGAGAGCGCGGCCCCCCTGGTGCGGGAGGCCTTCTACCCCTTCCAACCCTTCGTCTCCGGCACCGTCGCCGCCGACCGCGTGCTGACCCTGGATCCCGCCCCCGCCGACGACCCGCGGGACACCGTGCTCGACCGGGCCGCCGCCGACGGCTGGGGGTACCTCGAACTACCCGCCCGTCACACCCTGCGCACCGACGGGCAGTTGGCCGACGCCCTCGCCGGCACCGCCGACCGCCTGCTGCGCCGCGCCCCGCTCGCCAACGGCGAACCGATCGGCGCCGACCGGGTGGCCATCGGCACCGCCCACAACGACCAGGCCGCCGCCGTCCGGGACCGCCTCGTCGCCCTCGGGCCGCACCTGGCGGGGGTCACCGTGGACACCGCCAACAAACTCCAGGGGAGGGAGTTCGACGTCACCCTGGTCTGGCACCCCTTGTCGGGTCGGACCGACGCGAGCGCCTTCCACCTGGAGACGGGGCGACTGTGCGTGTTGCTCTCCCGCCACCGGCACGCCTGTGTGATCGTCGCCCGCGCCGGGATCCGGGAGCTGCTGGACCGTCACCCCACCACCCGACCGGTTCACCTCGACGTGCCGCCGAAGTTTCCCGACGGCTGGCGGGCCCACCAACTCGTCCTCGACCACCTGGACCGCCCCACCCGCCGAGTCCCCGGGGGGTGAGGCGGGAGAAGACCCCGCACGGCTCCGTCCTGGCCCGCGTTCCCGTCCCGGAGCAGCGGGTAGGGGAGGCTTCCCTCCTGTTCGGCGCCGACCGGTCATCCGCCCGGGGGCCCGTCCTCCGTGACGCCCTGACGGGGACGGACGGGAGCCGGCAGGGGTGCGCGGCCCCGCCGGCGGGACGTGCCGGCGGGGCCGCGGGTGAAACGGGTCGCGCTGTGCGGGAGGGGGAAGCGGGGCTCAGAAGGTCACGGCAGGCTGATGCCGTGGTTGCCCAGCGCCCGGGTGACGGGCTCGTAGAAGGTGGTGCCACCGACGCTGCAGTTGCCCGAGCCACCGGAGGTCAGGCCGACGGCGGAGCTGCCGGACCACAGCGGGCCGCCGCTGTCACCGGGCTCGGCGCAGACGTTGGTGCGGATCATGCCGTAGACGATATCGCCGCCGCCGTAGTTCACGGTGAAGTTCAGGCCCGTGACCGAGCCGGAGCGGCACCCGGTGGTGCTGCCCGAGCGGGTGACGGGCATACCCACGTAGGCGCTGGCGATGCCGGTGATGTTGACGGTCGAGCTGCCGCAGATGACCTGGCTCGGGTTGGCGGAGGAGCCGCCGCTCACCGAGATGTAGCCGTAGTCGGCGCCGGGGAAGTTCGAGTAGGCGGTGGGACCGAGGTACGCGGTCCGTGCCGCGTTGCTGTACCAGGCGGGGTAGCCGTCGGTGCAGTGACCGGCGGTCAGGGCGTAGGCCCCGCCCTGGACGTTGAAGCCCAGGGAACACCGCCACCCGCCGCTGGCGTAGATGGCCTGGCCGCCGCGCAGCAGCTTGGAGAAGGTACCCGGAACCTCCTCGATCTCCAGGGCCCCGGCGTTGGCGCCGGCGCTGCGCATGATCTGTCGGAGTTCCTTCTCGGTGACGCTCTGGTCGACCAGCACCGTGACGGTTCCGGTCTTCTCGTCCACCGACCAGGCGGTGCCGCCGACATCCGTCGACTCCACGGCCTCGGCTGCGGCGTGGAGTTGGGCGGTGGTGAACTCCTGCGCCGTCGCGGCGGCGGAGCCCGGCAGGGTCAGGGCCAGTGCCGCGGCGAGACCGGCGGAGATCGCCAGTACGCGGCCGAGCCCCTTCCTGCGGCGGTCGCCCCGGGCGCCATCGGTGGTGCGCTTGATCCTCACACGTCCTCCTGTGGGGGGAATGAGCGGGTCACGCTCGTGAACGGTGAATCAGCGAAGGCGTTCCGATGATCTTTTTCATCGGAAATCCATCACGATGTGTGAGTATTCAGGTGGCTCCGATGCGTCACAAGAGTGACTCTCGGCCGGTTGCGGATGGAGTGGGAAGGGGTGTGACGGACCGGTGGGGCGCCCGGGGTCTTCCCGTGAGTGATCGAACACCTCTGCCGGCGGAACCCCGATGGAACCCGGCGGCGACGAACGACCACGGCGGGGAGCGGGACGGGCACCCGGGCGTCGATCATCGATGTCGGACGGTCGGCCGTTCCCCCGCAGGCCCGCGCCGGGTGCCGTCGGCCCCGGCGCCGCCGGCACCCGGCGACCGTGGTCACCTGCGGGAAGACCCGCGGCTTCGCGTTCCGTCGGGTGGAGCCGGGCCTCCCTCTCCCCTCGCGCACCGCAGACCGGAGGGAGAGGGGGAGACTCTCCGGCGACGAACGCCGCTCGGACGGATGCCGGTGGCACCGCGGAGCGGCCCGGAGGGCTCCGTAACGGAGGGTGGGGATCATCGGGAAACGGTTCGAGTCGCACCCCGCCCCCGGGCCCCGAAGTGGCTTATACGGGTGCCCCATCGATGTGTTCGACGGGTGGGAGGGAAGCGATTTTCCGATCGGAGGCCGTCCCGTGCCCCGGCTCCCGGGCCGGGGCACGGGACGGATTCCGGCCCGGGAGCCGGCCTTTGTCACATCAGGCGGCGGATTTCACCGCGCACCCGGTAGAAACCACCCGGCGCACCGTGCACGGCCTCCACGACGAAACGGGCGCCGGGCTCGCGTATCCGACGGGGGAACTGCACGAACCATCCGGTCTCGTAACCCTCGGAGACCACCCGCACCCGGGTACGGGGGCCGTCCCGGAAGCACTCCACCACCACCCCGTCCGTCGTTTCGGACACCGTGGCCAACTGGGCCGCGGTGGTGGCGGGGACCCGGGTGGGCAGGGCGGCGGCGGCCTTGACGTCCACCGGAGTCGGGATCGTCCCGCGCTCCGCCGCGGCGATCGCCTCCGGGCTCGCGTCCACGCAGGCCATCGTGCCGTCCGTGGTCACCAGGTACAGACGCTCGCGGTGGTACTGCATGGAGAGCGCCGAACCGCAGCCGGTGCCCAGCTTCCACAAACGGGTGCCGTCGGCGGCGAAACAGTAGACGGACGACGCGGAGTCACCGGCGAAGACGTGTTCCCCGTCGGGTGAGGTGGCGCAGGAGTACACCGAGGCGTCGCAGCGGTACTCGGCGAGGAGGTGTCCGTCCGTCTTCGCCAGTCGTGCCACGGTGCGGGAGGAGGTGCCCGCGTACACGGCGTCGCTCTCCTGCCAGCCGAAGAGCACCGACCCCCGGGTGGGCGTGTGCCAACGCTGGCCGGAGCCGTCCGTCCGCCAGGCGGTGACCCCCGCGCTGTGACCGTGGTAGACGGCGTCGGTGTCCCGGCGCACCATCCACCCGCCGCTCCCCTCGCCCCGGCGGGACCACTGGAACTCGTCCTCGTGGTCGATGACGGTCAGTCCGCCGTCGCGATCGGAGACGTTGAGCACGCCCTCGTGGATGTCGAGCCAGAAGATGTCCACGTCCGGCTCGACGGTCCAGGCCGCGAACGGCAGCTTGCCGGAGAGGTCGTAGACCGTACCGTCGTCGCATCCCGCGTAGATCCAGAAGTCATCGGCGACCAGGCACTTGACCCCGTCCGGCAGGCGGTAGTGGGCGGTGACCGAGCCCTCGTGGTCCAGGGCGTAGGCGTCCCCGTGCTGGTTCCCCACCCAGCACCGCTCGTCATCGACGTGGATCCCGAAGGCCGCGGAACCGGTGCGGAACCGCCACAACACCGGGGCTCCGGAGCGGGCGGTGGAGGGGGCGGAGGCTGTC
>NZ_VKHT01000405.1 GCF_014141535.1 Streptomyces alkaliphilus
GTGGACGGGCGGTTGATGCTCTCCTCGCCGGAGGGCGGCCCCACCACGGTGACCGCCGCGCTCCCCTGGCGGGGGCGTGGCTGAGTCCCGCCGACGGGGACCCGCCCCTCCCGCGCGCCCGGCCTCCGTCCCGGCTCCCGGACGCGGGCGGCCCGAGGGGTGAGATGCTGGGCGGGTCCCGTCGACGGTGGCGGGCGGGAGCCGCGAGGGGGTTGCGGGTGACGGTGCGGGCGGTGATCGCCGAGGACTCGGTGCTGCTGCGTGAGGGATTGACCCGGTTGTTGACCGATCGGGGCCTGGAGGTGGTCGCGGGCGTCGGGGACGGCGAGGCGCTGGTGCGCGCGGTGGAGGAGCTCGCGGCCGGTGACGGGGTGCCGGACGTCGCGGTGGTGGACGTGCGGATGCCGCCCACCCACACCGACGAGGGGTTGCGGGCGGCGGTACGGCTGCGGCAGCGGTACCCGGACCTGGGGGTACTGGTGCTGTCCCAGTACGTGGAGGAGCAGTACGCCACCGAGTTGCTGGCCGGCTCCAGCCGCGGGGTGGGGTACCTGCTCAAGGACCGGGTGGCGGAGGTGCGGGAGTTCACCGACGCGGTGCGACGGGTCGCGGAGGGCGGCACGGCGCTGGACCCCGAGGTGGTCACCCAACTGCTCGGGCGCAGCCGGCGCCAGGACGTACTGGCGGCGCTGACCCCGCGCGAGCGGGAGGTGTTGGGGCTGATGGCCGAGGGCCGCACCAACGCCGCCATCGCCGCGCGACTGGTGGTGAGCCACGGGGCGGTGGAGAAGCACGTGAGCAACATCTTCCTGAAACTGGGGCTGGCGCAGAGTGATACCGATCACCGGCGGGTGCTGGCGGTGCTGACCTACCTCAATTCCTGATCGACTTCCGAACGGGCCGCCGACGGGCCACCGGGTCCCGTGCCCCGGGGCCCGCCGAGGCCCCGCGCGCGAGCCGCCGCGCGCCGGCTCCCGGGAGCGGCGCCGGAGCCCCTCCCGCACCTCGAACAGGGCCTCCGGTCAGGGCCGATGACCATTCGGCCGGGTCGGGGAGCCGGCCCGGCCGAGCGGTCCCCGCCGGGATGCGGGGGCCTCCCGCGCGGTGGCGGGACCCGGGTCGAAGGTCGGGGTGGGTATCGGTCCCGGGACCTAGCCGCGAACCCCTCCGAAAGGGGATGAACCACCGTCTCATTTTCGGGTCCACGATGTGAGAGCCCCCGGGAAGGGCATCCTCACCCCCGTACGATGGCCGTCAGGAGTCGCCTCGAAGGAGGGCCAGAGAAGTGACCAGCCAGGCCGGCCCGGACACCCGGGACGCCGAGACCCCCACCGACCCGGCCGCCGACGCGGCGACGGGTGGGTCCGGGGCCGCACAGCCGTCCACCACCCCCGGGGCGAACACGACCGGCACGACGGGCACGACCGGCAAAGAGGTCAGGCGCCTGGACCGGGTGATCATCCGGTTCGCGGGTGACTCCGGCGACGGTATGCAGCTCACCGGCGACCGTTTCACCTCGGAGACCGCCTCGTTCGGCAACGACCTCTCCACCCTGCCCAACTTCCCGGCCGAGATCCGGGCCCCCGCCGGCACCCTGCCGGGCGTCTCCTCCTTCCAGGTGCACTTCGCCGACCACGACATCCTCACCCCCGGCGACGCGCCGAACGTGCTGGTGGCGATGAACCCGGCGGCCCTGAAGGCGAACATCGAGGACGTGCCGCGCGGCGCGGAGATCATCGTCAACACCGACGAGTTCACCACCCGCGCCATGGCCAAGGTCGGCTACGCCTCCAGCCCGCTGGAGGACGGCTCGCTGGAGGGCTACAGCGTCCACCCGGTGCCGCTGACCACGCTGACGGTGGAGGCGCTCAAGGGCTTCGACCTCACCCGCAAGGAGGCGGGGCGGTCCAAGAACATGTTCGCGCTCGGCCTGCTGTCGTGGATGTACCACCGCCCCACCGAGGGCACCGAGAACTTCCTGCGGACCAAGTTCGCCAACAAGCCGCACATCGCCGAGGCCAACCTGGCCGCCTTCCGCGCGGGCTGGAACTTCGGCGAGACCACCGAGGACTTCGCCACCTCCTACGAGGTGGCCCCGGCGACCTCCGCGTTCCCGCCCGGCACCTACCGGAACATCTCCGGGAACCTGGCGCTGTCCTACGGACTGGTCGCCGCGTCCCATCAGGCGGACCTGCCGCTGTTCCTCGGCTCGTACCCGATCACCCCGGCCTCGGACATCCTGCACGAGCTGTCCAGGCACAAGAACTTCGGCGTGCGGACCTTCCAGGCCGAGGACGAGATCGCCGGCATCGGCGCCGCCCTGGGCGCCTCCTTCGGAGGCAGCCTGGGCGTGACCACCACCTCCGGCCCCGGTGTGGCGCTGAAGTCCGAGACCATCGGCCTGGCGGTCTCCCTGGAGCTGCCGCTGCTGGTCGTGGACATCCAGCGCGGGGGCCCCTCCACCGGCCTGCCCACCAAGACCGAGCAGGCCGACCTGATGCAGGCCATGTACGGCCGCAACGGCGAGGCGCCGGTGCCGATCGTCGCCCCGGCCACCCCGGCCGACTGCTTCGACGCCGCCATCGAGGCCGCCCGCATCGCGCTGGTCTACCGCACCCCCGTCTTCCTGCTCTCCGACGGCTACCTGGCCAACGGCTCCGAGCCCTGGCGGATCCCCGACCCCGAGGAACTGCCCGACCTGCGGGTGCGCTTCGCCACCGGGCCGAACCACGTCAAGGAGGACGGCACAGAGGTCTTCCACCCCTTCAAGCGGGACCCGGAGACCCTGGCCCGTCCGTGGGCGGTCCCCGGCACCCCCGGCCTCGAGCACCGCATCGGCGGCATCGAGAAGCAGGACGGCACCGGGAACATCTCCTACGACCCGGCCAACCACGACTTCATGGTCCGCACCCGACAGGCCAAGATCGACGGCATCGAGGTCCCGGAGCTGGAGGTCGACGACCCGGGCGGCGAGGCCCGGGTGCTGGTGCTCGGCTGGGGCTCCACGCACGGCCCGATCACCGCCGCCACCCGTCGCATCCGCCGCGCCGGGGGCCGGATCGCCCGCGCCCACCTGCGCCACCTCAACCCCTTCCCCGCCAACCTCGGTGAGGTCCTGCGCCGGTACGACAAGGTGGTGATCCCGGAGATGAACCTGGGACAGCTCGCCGCCCTGCTGCGCGCGAAGTACCTCGTGGACATCGCGTCCATCACGCAGGTCACCGGCCTGCCGTTCAAGGCCGAACAGCTCGCGTCCGCGCTCAAGGAGGCAGTCGATGCCCACTGAGGCCCTCTCCCTGGTGCCGAAGTCCGAGGCGAAGCAGTCCATGAAGGACTTCAAGTCCGACCAGGAGGTCCGCTGGTGCCCCGGCTGCGGCGACTACGCCGTGCTGGCCGCCGTGCAGGGCTTCCTGCCGGAGCTGGGGCTGGCCCGGGAGAACATCACCTTCGTCTCCGGCATCGGGTGCTCCAGCCGCTTCCCGTACTACATGAACACCTACGGGATGCACTCCATCCACGGGCGCGCCCCGGCCATCGCCACCGGCCTGGCCGCCGCCCGCCGCGATTTGTCGGTGTGGGTGGTCACCGGTGACGGCGACGCGCTGTCCATCGGCGGCAACCACCTCATCCACGCCCTGCGGCGCAACGTCAACCTGAAGATCCTGCTGTTCAACAACCGGATCTACGGTCTGACCAAGGGGCAGTACTCCCCCACCTCCGAGGCGGGGAAGATCACCAAGTCCACCCCCATGGGCTCGCTGGAGGCGCCGTTCAACCCGGTCTCGCTGGCGCTCGGCGCGGAGGCGTCCTTCGTCGCCCGCACCATCGACAGCGACCGCCGGCACCTCACCGACGTGCTGCGCGCCGCCGCGCAGCACCCGGGCACGGCGCTGGTGGAGATCTACCAGAACTGCAACATCTTCAACGACGGCGCCTTCGACGCCCTGAAGGACAAGCAGCGCGCGCAGGAGGCGGTCGTCCGCCTGGAGCACGGGCAGCAGATCCGCTTCGGCACCCCCTGGCCCGAGGCCGAGGGCGGCGACGGACTGGGCCGGCTCGGCGTGGTCCGCGACCCCGCCACCGGTGAGCTGGACACCGTGGACGTCACCGTCGAGGGCACCGACCGGGTGCTCGTGCACGACGCGCACGCCGCCTCCCCGGCCACCGCCTTCGCCCTCTCCCGCCTCGCCGACGCCGACACCCTGCACCGCACCCCGATCGGCGTGCTGCGCAGCGTGCGCCGGCCGGTGTACGAGGACCAGATGGCCGACCAGCTGGACGAGGCCGTCGAGCGCAAGGGCAAGGGCGACCTCGGTGCCCTGCTCGCGGGCAAGGACACCTGGACGGTCGTCGGCTGACGCCCGCCCCGGCAGCACCGTTCCACCCCCTGTCTCTTATACACAGC
>NZ_VKHT01000406.1 GCF_014141535.1 Streptomyces alkaliphilus
ACGCCCACCTCTACGGCGTGGACGACCCGGTCCACGCCGCCGAGCACGGCTACATGCACCCCATCGACCTCGACCCCCACACCTACGCGCCCGTGCACGCCGAGGACCTGACACCCGAACAGGAACTCGCCCTGTACGGCGACCCCTCGGCCGACCCGCTCGACCTCCCCGAAACCCTGGAGGAGGCCCGCGAACGCCCCGGGCCCGAGGTCGGCGGGGTGGCGGTCCCCGCCACCGGCTGCCACGGCGAGGCGACCCTGCTGATCAACCGCCCCGACGACGGATGGATCGACCCCACCTTCCTGATGGAGCTGGCCGACGAGGCCGGGCACGAGGCCGACGAGGACGAGCGGGTGCGCGAGCTGCTGGCGGACTGGTCGGCCTGCATGGCCGAGGGGGGTCGGCCCGCCGACAGCCCGTTGACCGTCACCGAGGAACTCGGGCTCGGCGGTGACGTCTCCGGGGAGGAGGCGATCGCGGTGGCGGTGCTCGACGTGGCCTGCAAGGAGAAGACCGACCTGGTCGCCCGGTGGGCGGCCGTGGACTTCGACCACCAGGAACACGTCATCGAGGAACACTCCGAACTGCTCGCCGAGTACGCCGAGCAGCACACGGAGCGCATGGAACGGGCCCGGGTGATCCTCGCCGACGGGCCGGCCGCCGTCGCCGGGAACTGACCCCCTCGACGCCGGAGGCGCACCGGCCCGCCCGGGACCCGCGGTCCGGGCGGGCCGGTGGTCCGGGCCCCCGTGTCGGGGGCCCGGACCCGGCGCTCAGAACTCCTCGTCCAGCGAGACCGATCCCTCCACGGCCACCTGGTAGGCGGTGGGACGCCGCTCGAAGAAGTTGGTCAGCTCCTGCACGTCCTGCAACTCCATGAAGGCGAAGGGGTTCTCCGAGCCGTACACCGGGTCCAGGCCCAGTCGCGTCAGCCGCTGGTCGGCCACGCACTCCAGGTAGGCCCGCATCGACTCGGTGTTCATGCCCGGCAGCCCGTCCCCGCACAGGTCACGGGCGAACTGCAACTCGGCCTCGACCGCCTCCCGGATCATGGCGGTGACCCGCTCGCCCAGCTCCCCGTCGAACAGCTCCGGCTCCTCCTCCCGGACGGTGTCCACCACCGAGAAGGCGAAGTCCATGTGGCAGCTCTCGTCGCGGAACACCCAGTTGGTGCCGGTGGCCAGACCGTGCAGCAGGCCGCGCGAGCGGAACCAGTACACATAGGCGAAGGCACCGTAGAAGAACAGCCCCTCGATGCAGGCCGCGAAGCAGATCAGGTTGAGCAGGAAGCGTCGGCGGTCCTCCCGGCTCTCCAGCCGGTCCAGGTTCTCCACCGAGTCCATCCAGCGGAAGCAGAACTCGGCCTTCTCCCGGATGGAGGGAATGGACTCCACGGCGGCGAAGGCGTCCGCCCGCTGCTCGGGGTCGGGCAGGTAGGTGTCCAGCAGGGTCAGGTAGAACTGGACGTGCACCGCCTCCTCGAAGAGCTGTCGCGACAGGTACAGCCGCGCCTCCGGGGAGTTGATGTGCTTGTAGAGGGTGAGCACCAGATTGTTGGCGACGATCGAGTCGCCGGTGGCGAAGAAGGCCACCAGCCGGCCGATGAGGTGCCGCTCCCCGGGGGTGAGCCGGTCGAGGTCGGCCACGTCGGAGTGCAGGTCCACCTCCTCGACGGTCCAGGTGTTGCGGATGGCGGCCCGGTAGCGCTCGTAGAAGTCGGGGTAGCGCATCGGGCGCAGGGTCAGCTCGAACCCGGGGTCGAGCAGGGCGCGGGGGCGGTCCCGTCCGGCGGCGGAACCGGTCGGGGCGGCGGCGTGCGTGGTGATGGTGTGCTCCTCGGGACGCGGGAGGTCGGTGGTCGTGCGGGCGGTGGGCGCGCGCCCGGCGCGCGGTGCCGGGGTCACTGGCATGCCTCGCAGCTCTCCGGGTTCTCCAGCGAACAGGCTTCGGCGGCCGACCCGGTGACCTTCGGGGCGGTCGCCGGTGCCGGGCCCGCGGGGCCGGACGTCGGCGCGGGAACCCTCCGCGCCCCGGAGCCGCGGGCCGCCCGGGCGATCCGGGTCGCCGGGCGCGACCGCAGGTAGTAGGTGGTCTTCAGCCCGCTGCGCCAGGCGTGGGCGTACATCGAGCTGAGCCGGCCGATGGTCGGGGACTCCGCGAAGAGGTTCAGCGACTGGCTCTGGTCCAGGTACGGGGTGCGGGCGGCGGCGGTGTCGATCAGGGCCCGCTGCGGCAGCTCCCAGGCCGTTCGGTACAGGGCGCGGACGTGCTCGGGCAGCCCCGGCAGTTCGGCGACCGACCCGTTGGCCTCGCGCAGCGCCTCCCGGGTCGCCGCGTCCCACCGGCCCAGCCGCTTCAACTCGGCCACCAGATGGGCGTTGACCTGGAGGAACTCCCCGCTCAGCGTCTCGCGCTTGAAGAGGTTGGAGACCTGCGGCTCCACGCACTCGTACACCCCGGCGATCGAGGCGATGGTGGCGGTGGGCGCGATCGCGACCAACAGGGCGTTGCGCATGCCCGTTCGGGCGATCCGTGCCCGCAGCGCCGACCACCGCTCCGGCCAGGCGTGTTCGATGCCCTCCCAGTGGTCCGGGTGCAGCACGCCCCGCGCGGTCCGGGTCTGTGACCATGCGGGCAGCGGACCGTGACGCTCGGCGAGGTCGGCCGAGGCGGAGTAGGCGGCGAGCATGATCCGCTCCGAGATCCGGGTGGACAGCTCGCGGGCGGCGGGGGAGTCGAAGGGCAGGCCGAGCCGGAAGAAGACGTCCTGCAACCCCATCAGGCCCAGGCCCACCGGCCGCCACCGGGCGTTGGAGCGGGCCGCCTGCTCGGTGGGGTAGCGGTTGAGGTCCACCACCCGGTCCAGGAACAGGACGGCGGTCGCGGTGCTCGCGTCCAAGCGCTCCCAGTCCATCGCCTCCATCGGGTCGATCTCCCGCGCCGCGCGGGCCGGATCCCCGGGCAGGTCCTCGCGCAGGTGCGCGGCGAGGTTGAGCGAGCCGAGGTTGCACACGGCCGTCTCGCCGTCGTCGGTGACCTCCAGGATCTCGGTGCACAGGTTGGAGGAGTGCACCACCCGGCCGGGCAGGGCCGTCTGGTTGGCGGTGCGGTTGGCGGCGTCCTTGAAGGTCATCCACCCGTTGCCGGTCTGCGCGAGGGTCCGCATCATGCGGCCGTACAGCTCGCGGGCCGGCAGGGTGCGGCGGGCGAGGCCGGCGGCCTCGGCGCGGCGGTAGGCGGCGTCGAACTCCTCGCCCCACAGGTCGACCAGTTCCGGCACGTCGGAGGGGGAGAACAGCGACCAGGCGGCATCGTCGGCGACCCGGCGCATGAACTCGTCCGGAATCCAGTGCGCCAGGTTGAGGTTGTGGGTGCGGCGGGCGTCCTCGCCGGTGTTGTCCCGCAGCTCCAGGAACTCCTCGATGTCCGCGTGCCAGGTCTCCAGGTAGACGCAGGCCGCGCCCTTGCGCCGCCCGCCCTGGTTGACCGCCGCCACCGAGGCGTCCAGGGTCCGCAGGAACGGCACGATGCCGTTGGAGTGACCGTTGGTGCCCCGGATCAACGAGCCGCGCGCCCGCACCCGGGTCCAGGGCACGCCGATTCCCCCGGCGTGCTTGGAGAGCCGTGCCACCTGGTGGTAGCGCTCGTAGATGGAGTCCAACTCGTCGCGCGGGGAGTCCAGCAGGTAGCAGGAGGACATCTGCGGGTAGCGGGTGCCGGAGTTGAAGAGGGTGGGGGAGGAGGGCAGGTAGGCCAGGGAGGACATCAGCCGGTACAACTCGGCGACCTCGGCGAGGTGTTCGGCGTCCCGGGCGGGATCGGTGCCGTCGTGCTCCGGCTCCCCGCCGGCCAGGCCGCAGGCGACCCGGAGCAGGAAGTGCTGCGGGGTCTCCACCACCCGCCGGGTGATGGGGTGTCGCAGCAGGTACCGGGAGTGCACGGTACGCAGGCCGAAGTACTCGAAGCGGTCGTCGGCGCCCTCGGCCACGGCCCGCTCGACCAGCGTGTCCAGCTCCCGGCCGTGTCGGGAGACGAAGGCGGCGGTGCGCTCGGAGATCAGTCCCTCGCGGGCGCCCACGGCGATCGATGCGGTGAAGGAGTCGGCGCCCTGTCCGGCCGCCTCGTCCCGGATGACGAGGGTCAGCAGGCGGGCGGCGAGCCGGGAGTGGGCGGGGTCCTCGGCGATCAGGCCGGCGGCGGCCTCCACGGCCGCCTCCCGCAGTCGGTCGGCGTCGTCGCCGGGGGCCCGGCCCCGCAGGACCGCGGCGGCGACCCGGTCGGGGTCGGCGTCCGGGAGGTCCCCGGTCAGGTCGGTGAGCAGCCGCGACAGGGCGGTGCGGGGCGGATCCCGATCCGGGTCGGGCCCGGGGGCGGGTGCCCCTTCGC
>NZ_VKHT01000407.1 GCF_014141535.1 Streptomyces alkaliphilus
GGGGTCCTCGGGGGGATGAGCCGGTGTACTCCGAGGGGAGGTGTCGGCCGAGCGGCGCCCGGGGGCCGGGGCGTAGGCTCGGGAGCCCGGAGCGCGGCCCCGGGGGTGATCCTCCCGGGATCCCCCCTCCGGTGTCCGGACGATCCATCATCGAGACGAACAGGACTCTCCTCACCGTGACTGCACTGACCCTCAGTTCCTCCACCGCCGCGAAGGTGCGCGCGGACGCCGTGGTGATCGGCGTCGTCAAGGGCGAGGACGGCCCGCTGCCGGCACCCGGCGTCGAGGCCGCGGGCGCCGTGGACACCGCGTTCGGCGGCCGGTTGACCGACCTGCTGGCCACTCTCGGGGCCACCGGTGCCGAGAACGAGATCACCAAGCTGCCGGCACCCGAGGGCTTCGAGGCGCGGCTGGTGGTGGCGGTCGGGCTGGGCCCAACCCCCGGTGACGACACAGCCCCGGTGACGGAGACCCTCCGGCGGGCCGCGGGGGCCGCGGCCCGTGCGCTGACCGGCACCGGGCACGCCGCCTTCGCGCTGACCTCCTCGGACCCGGCCTCGGTCGCGGCGGTGGCCGAGGGCGCGCTGCTGGGTTCCTACTCCTTCACCGAGTTCCGCGGCGAGGGGAACGAGGGGAACGACAAGAAGGGCTCCCCGGGTGGGGGCCGACGCCTCGGGCGCGGTCGCAAGGAGAGCGCCCGGGACGCCTCCGCGCCGCTCGCCGAGGTGACGATCGCCGGGCTGGACTCCAAGAGCGCCAAGAGCTCGGAGCTGAAGGCGGTCGCGGAGCGGGCCGAGGTGCTCGCGCAGGAGATCGCCCGGGCCCGTGACCTGGTCAACACCCCGCCGAACGCCCTGAACCCGGCGGAGTTCGCCGCGTTGGCGGGCACGGCCGCCAAGGAGCACGGCCTGAAGATCGAGGTGCTGGACGAGCAGGCCCTGGGCAAGGGCGGCTACGGCGGCATCATGGGCGTGGGCCAGGGGTCCCAGAGCCCGCCCCGTCTGGTGCGGCTGTCCTGGCGGCACTCCAAGGCGCAGCGCTCGCTGGCGCTGATCGGCAAGGGCATCACCTACGACTCCGGCGGCATCTCGCTGAAGTCGGCCGGATCCAACGAGACCATGAAGTGCGACATGGCGGGCGCGGCGGCGGTCTTCGCCACCGTGGTCGCGGCGGCGCGGCTGGACCTGCGGGTCAACGTGACCGGCTGGCTGGCGCTGGCCGAGAACATGCCCTCGGGCTCGGCGACCCGTCCGGGTGACGTGCTGACCATGTACAGCGGCAAGACGGTGGAGGTGCTCAACACCGACGCCGAGGGCCGGCTGGTGATGGCCGACGCCCTGGCGCGCGCGGGCGAGGAGTCCCCGGACGCGATGGTGGACGTGGCCACGCTGACCGGCGCGATGATGGTGGCGCTGGGCAAGCGGACCTTCGGCATCATGGCCAACGAGGACTCCCTCCGCGACCTGGTGCACGGGATCGCGGTCGAGGTCGGTGAGCAGGCGTGGCCGATGCCGATGCCGGAGGATCTGATGGAGGGGCTGAAATCCCCGGTGGCGGACATCGCCAACGTGGGCGACCGGATGGGCGGCGGCCTGGCGGCGGGGCTGTTCCTGAAGGAGTTCGTGGCGGACGGCACGCCGTGGGTTCACCTGGACATCGCCGGTCCGGCCTTCAACGAGGGCTCCCCCTTCGGCTACACGCCCAAGGGCGGCACCGGTTCGGCGGTGCGCACGCTGGTGCGGCTGGCCGAGCGGGTCGCCGAGGACGGTCTGCCGGGCTGAGCCCGGCGCGTTCCGCCGGTGCCGACCCGGGTCGGCACCGGCGGAACGCGGATCCCCGGATGAGCGGGGAGGGGTGTCGGCGGAGGAACCGTCGTGAGGCCGGAAGGCGGTTCGCCACGCTAACGGCCCCGCAGGCACCGAGCGCGACCGAGCGGCACCGAGCGGCACCGAGCGGTACTACCGACGGGTAATCCGCACGACTGCGCCCGAGAACCGCCCGGAACGCCCGATGAAAGAGCTTTTACGTCGTCTCATCCGGCGGCCCCGCGTCCCGCCGGTACCGGACAGGTGCGAAGATGGTGTTCCGGCAGGACAGGGGCCCGGCTCATCCGCTGAACGGGAGTACGAGTCACCACTAGCCGTTTTTCCAGCGGCGCACACACAGCCGCCGGACGGTCATGGGCGACCGGATCCGGCGAACCCCATGCATGGAGGACGTGACGTGGCGAACGACGCCAGCACCGTTTTCGACCTAGTGATTCTCGGCGGCGGGAGCGGCGGCTACGCCGCGGCCCTGCGCGCGTCGCAGCTCGGGCTGGACGTCGCCCTGATCGAGAAGGACAAGCTCGGCGGCACCTGTCTGCACTACGGCTGCATCCCCACCAAGGCGCTGCTGCACGCCGGTGAGGTCGCCGACGCCGCCCGGGAGGGCGAGCAGTTCGGAGTGCGGAGCACCTTCGACGGCATCGACATGCCCAAGGTGCACGCCTACAAGGACGGTGTGGTCTCCGGTTTGTACAAGGGCCTACAGGGCCTGGTGGCCTCCCGGAAGATCACCTACGTCCAGGGCGAGGGCCGACTGTCCTCCGCCACCTCGGTGGACGTGAACGGCGAGCGCTACACCGGCCGGCACATCCTGCTGGCGACCGGCTCGGTACCCAAGTCCCTGCCGGGGCTGGAGATCGACGGCGACCGCATCATCTCCTCCAACCACGCCCTGAAGCTGGACCGGGTGCCGAAGTCCGTGATCATCCTGGGCGGCGGCGTCATCGGTTGCGAGTTCGCCTCCGCGTGGCGCTCCTTCGGCAGCGAGGTCACCATCGTCGAGGGCCTGCCCCACCTGGTGCCGGCCGAGGACGAGAACAGCTCCAAGCTGCTGGAGCGCGCCTTCCGCAAGCGCGGCATCAAGTTCTCCCTGGGCTCCTTCTTCGAGAAGGCCGAGTACACCGGCGACGGCGTGAAGGTCTCGCTGGCCAACGGCAAGACCTTCGAGGCCGAGCTGCTGCTGGTGGCCATCGGTCGCGGCCCGGTCTCGCAGGGCCTGGGTTACGAGGAGGTCGGGGTCGCGATGGACCGCGGCTACGTGACCGTCGACGAGTACTGCCGCACCAACGTCGACACCGTCTCCGCGGTCGGTGACCTCATCCCCACCCTCCAGTTGGCGCACGTCGGCTTCGCCGAGGGCATCCTCGTCGCCGAGCGCCTCGCAGGCCTCAACCCGGTGCCGATCGACTACGACGGCGTTCCGCGGGTCACCTACTCCCACCCCGAGGTCGCCTCCGTCGGCATCACCGAGGCCAAGGCCAAGGAGCTGTACGGCGCCGACAAGGTCGTCACCCTGAAG
This sequence comes from Streptomyces alkaliphilus, assembly GCF_014141535.1. Taxonomy (GTDB): domain Bacteria; phylum Actinomycetota; class Actinomycetes; order Streptomycetales; family Streptomycetaceae; genus Streptomyces; species Streptomyces alkaliphilus. The sequence goes on from NZ_VKHT01000407.1 coordinate 3,346, forward strand.
TACAACCTGGGCGGCAACGGCAAGAGCAAGATCCTCAAGACGCAGGGCGAGATCAAGCTCGTCCAGGTTCGCGACGGCGCCGTCGTCGGTGTGCACATGGTCGGTGACCGGCTCGGCGAGCAGGTGGGCGAGGCCCAGCTGATCTACAACTGGGAGGCGCTGCCCGCCGAGGTCGCGCAGCTGATCCACGCGCACCCGACCCAGAACGAGGCCCTCGGCGAGGCGCACCTGGCGCTGGCCGGCAAGCCGCTGCACTCGCACGACTGACCGGCCCGCACGAGGCGCGCCCCCATCCGCACTTCCCGTAAGGAGCAACCGAAACCATGGCGGTTTCCGTAACCCTTCCGGCGCTCGGCGAGAGCGTCTCCGAGGGCACCGTCACCCGCTGGCTGAAGGCCGAGGGTGAACGGGTCGAGGCCGACGAGCCCCTGCTCGAGGTCTCCACCGACAAGGTCGACACCGAGATCCCCGCGCCGGCCGCCGGCGTCCTGTCCTCGATCAGGGTCGCCGAGGACGAGACCGTCGAGGTCGGCGCCGAACTGGCGATCATCGACGACGGCACCGGCGGGGGTGACTCCGCCCCGGCCCCGGCCGAGGAGTCCGCTCCCGCGCCGCAGGCGGCGCCGGAGCCCGCGTCGGCCGCCTCCACCTCCGAGCCCGCCGGAGCCTCCGCCCCGGCCTCCGGGGCGGACTACTCCGGTCCCGGCGCCGCCGAGACCGGCGGGTCCGCCGGCTCGGCGCAGGGCACCGACGTGACGCTGCCCGCGCTGGGCGAATCCGTCACCGAGGGCACCGTCACCCGCTGGCTCAAGGAGGTCGGTGAGGAGGTCGAGGCCGACGAGCCCCTGCTCGAGGTCTCCACCGACAAGGTCGACACCGAGATCCCCTCCCCCACCGCGGGCACCCTCCTGGAGATCCTGGTCGGGGAGGACGAGACCGCCGAGGTCGGCGCGAAGCTCGCGGTGATCGGTGAGAAGGGTGCCACCCCGGCCCCCGCCGCCGAGCAGCCGAAGGCCGAGCCGGAGCCGAAGGC
>NZ_VKHT01000408.1 GCF_014141535.1 Streptomyces alkaliphilus
CCACCCACCGGTGGCGGCCGGCGGGACCCCGACGGGACGGCCATCCGCACCCTCGTCGTCGAGGACGACCCGTTGATCGCCGAGGCCCACACCGGCTACGTCGGCCGGGTGCCCGGTTACACCGTGGTCGGGGTCGCGCACCGGGGCGCCGAGGCGCTGGAGGCGGTCGCCCGCCGGCCGGTGGATCTGGTGCTGCTCGACTTCTACCTGCCGGACATGACGGGGTTGGAGGTCTGCCGGGCCCTGCGCGCCCGGGGCCTGTTGGTGGACGTCATCGCCATCACCTCGGCCAGGGACGTGGACACCGTGCGCTCGATGCTGGTGCACGGAGTGGTGCAGTACCTGCTCAAACCGTTCGGCTTCGCGGCCTTCCGGGAGAAGCTGGAGCGGTACGCCGACTATCGGCGGCACCTGTTGGCGCCCGCCGGGGACACCGCGCAGCAGGACCTGGACCGGGCGTTCGGCGCGCTGCGCGGCAGCATCGGCGGGCCGGTGCCCAAGGGATTGAGCGACAGCACGCTGACCGCCGTCGTCGATCTGCTGCGGCGGATCGAGCCGCGCGGGGTGACCGCCGCCGAGGCGGGCGAGGAGCTGGGCGCGGCCCGGGTCACCGCCCGCCGCTACCTGGAGCACCTGGTCGCGCAGGGCGTCGCGGACCGCACGCCCCGGTACGGCAGCCAGGGACGACCGGAGCACGTCTACAGCTGGGCGCTGGGCCGTGACCGCTCCCCCGGCCCCCCGTGGTCCCCGGACTCCGGAACCTCCCCCGACCGGCCGGGGCCGCCGCGCCCCGCGCCCGACGGAGGGCGTCCGCGGCCGCCCGGCGGCCCCGGGACGATCGGGGAGTCCCCGGCCCTCTGATCCCGTTTCGGGGCCGGGACCGCCTCAGCCGGCAGGGCGCCCGCACCCCGGGCAGAAGGCCGCGCCCTGCGGCAGTTCGGCGGCGCAACCCGCGCACTCCGGCTTCAGCTCCAACCGGTAGCCACAGCCGTGGCAGAACCGGCCGCCCCGGGCCTCGGTGGAACAGCGCGGGCAGACCAGGGTGTGCTCGGTCTCCACGTCCCAGGAGGCGGCCCGGACCTCCCCGACCTCGGAGGCCCGCCGCGACGCCTCACGGTTGAGTCCCTGGTGTCGCGCGACGGACACCTCCGTCGCGGTGTCGGGGGCGCAGCCCAGGCAGAGCCCGAGGCCGGGGTTCCAGCAGGTGCCGCAGAGCTGCCCGACACACTTGGGGCAGCGGTTGAAGTGCTGCTGCGCCGAGTCGATCGCCCGTTGGAACGCCTCGTCCCGTGCCTTGCCCCAGCCCGCGTCGGCGAAGCCGTCGGCCGCGCGACTGACGTGGTGGCCGTTGCCGCCGCCCAGCACCTGGCCGAGCATGCCCGCCCCGCGCCGCAGCCAGTCGGCGGCCCGCCCCGAGGCGTACGGCTCGAACGGTGAGCGCCACGCGTCCCGGCACCGGGTGCAGTGGAACTCGAACTGGAAACCGGCGTCCGCCCCGCTGGAACGGGACAGGTCGCGGTGATTACGACTGAACGAGATCTCGTTCATCACACCCCCATCACTCATCCGGCGCGCACATCTCCGCCACGGCGCACACGGGAAGTTCGCGAAAGTCTACGGGGCGGTTCCCCGTCCGCCCGGGGGTCGGGGGGACGGGTTCCGCATCGGTTCGGTCGGGGTTTCGTCGCCGTTCCGTCGCGACGGGGGCGGCCGGTCGCCTCCCCGGGTCGGGCCGTCGCTCAGAGGTGTTCGGGGAGCAGTGGCTCCGCCGGCCGGGCGTGCACGGCCACCAGGTAGCCGGCGTCCGGCTCGAAGGGCGAACCGTCCCACGTGGAGTACCGGGCGTGCCGCTCCAACCCGGCCGCCGCGCACCACTCGTCGTACTCCCCGGCGCCGAACGGCGCCTCCGCCAGCGGCAGGTGATCCGGGGTCAGGCCCATTCCGGCCACCAGTAGGCCGCCGGGGCGCAGGAGTCGGGCGAGCTGGGCGATCACCGCGACCTCGGTGCCGGGGGCCAGCAGCGGGATGACGTTCCCGGCGGCGACGACCAGGTCGTAACCCGGGGTCAGGCCCACCGCGTCCAGGGCCACCAGGTCGCCGAGGTGCCAGTCGGGGCCGGGGGCGGTGCGGCGGGCGACCGCCAGCATGGCGGGGTCCACGTCCACGCCGGTGCAGGAGTGGCCGAGTTCGGCGAGGCGGGCGGCGACCCGACCGGTGCCGCAGCCGGCGTCCAGGACCCGGGAGCCCCGGGCCAGCAGGGCGTCGCAGAACCGGGCCTCGCCGTGGGGGTCCCCTCCCTCGGCGGCGAGGCGGGCGAATCGGGCGGCGTACTCCTCCGCGTACCGATCGGAGACCGTCGGGGCCCCGGTCACCTCCGCCCAACGGTCCCGGCGTTCGCCGGAGGCGCCTCCCGCGCCCTTCGTGTCGTGCGCGTCGTTCGCGTCGTTCATGTGGCTGCCATCCCCATTCGTCCTCCCGGTCCGTACTCCGTCCCCGCAGGCCCGCCGGCCCCGCCGGCGCGGGGCCGCGCGTCCGCTCCACCGACGCGCGGCCCCGCGGCGGGCGGGCCCCGGCCGCGCTCAGTCCCGGTACCAGGGGTCCGCCACGGTGCCCTCGCGACGCTCCTCGTCCCAGGTGTAGACCTCCCGCCCGCCGATCACGGTGTGCAGCGGCCGGCTCATCACCTCCAGGGGGTCCCCGGACCACACCACCACGTCACCGTCCCGGCCGGGGGTGAGCGCGCCGACCCGGTCGTCCAGGCCCATGATCTCCGCCGGGTTGAGGGTCACCGACCTCAGGGCGGTCCCGCGGTCCAGCCCTTCCTTGACGCAGAGGATGGCCTGGAGGATCAGGAAGTTGATCGGTACCACCGGGTGGTCGGTGGTCAGCGCCAGCTTCACGCCCGCGCGGGCGAGGATGCCGGGATTGGCCAGGGTCCGGTTGCGCAGCTCCACCTTGGAGCGGGTGGTGAACAGCGGACCGGTGATGACCGGGACCTCCCGCCGGGCGATCTCGTCCGCCATCAGGTGCGCCTCGGTGGCGTGGTTGATGATCAGGCGGTACCCGAACTCGTCGGCCAGGCGCAGCGCGGTGGCGGTGTCGTCGGCCCGGTGGGTGTGCTGGCACCAGGGGATCTCCCCGTCCAGCACGCGGACCAGCACCTCCAGGCCGGGGTCGCGGTCGAAGGGCGTGCCCTCGGCGGCGGCGTGCTCGCGGCGGGCCCGGTAGTCCTGCGCGGCGGTGAACGCGTCGCGGATCACGGCGGCCACGCCCTGCCGGGTGGAGGGGAGCTGCTTCTTCTCCCCGTAGACCCGCTTGGGGTTCTCGCCCAGGGCGCTCTTCACGCTGACGGGCTGGCGGACGAGCATGTCGTCCACGGTGCGGCCCCAGTTCTTCACCGCGACGGTCTGGCCGCCGATCGGGTTGCCGGAGCCGGGCTTGACGACGGTGGTGGTGACGCCGCCGGCGAGGGCGTCGGCGAAGCCGGTGTCGGCGGGGTTGATGGCGTCCAGGGCGCGCATCCGGGCGCCGTTGGGGTCGGTCATCTCGTTGGTGTCCTGACCGGCCCAGCCCTCGGCCTCCTCGTGCACTCCGAGGTGACCGTGCGCCTCCACCAGCCCGGGCAGCACCCACTTGCCGGTGGCGTCGATGATCCGCACGCCGTCGGGAACGGTGACCCCGGCGTCGGGGCCGACGGCGGAGATCCGGCCGTTCTCGATGAGGACCGTGCCGCCCTCGATGGGGTCGCCGTCGACGGGGAGCACGTATCCGGAGGTGATCGCGATGTCCATGGGGGGAACCTAGCCCGGGCCCCGGCTCGGGGCCGAGACCCCGGTGCCGGCTCCGAGAGGTGCCGCCCCGGGGCGACGCGGGCCGGTGCGGGGGTTCGGAACGGGCCGGTACGGGTCCCCCGGCCGGGGATCTCAGGCAGGCCGTAGGGTCGGGAACGGCCCGGGGCGGGCCCGCGCGCCGGGGCGCGGGCCCCGGGGAGCGATGGGAGCGGCACATGACCGGATCGGGAAACGGGCCCGTGCCCGGGGCGCACACCGACGGTGTGCTCGCGTACGGGGACGTGAAGCTCGCCGCGGAACGGATCGCGGGGGGCGTGCGGCCGGTGACGTCGGTCCCGGTGGAGGGTCCCGAGGGCGGCCCCATGTCGTTCGCCCTGGAGTACCTCCAGCACACCGGTTCCTTCAAGGCGCGCGGCGCGCTGAACTTCACCACCGCCATGGCGGAGGCTGGTCGGATCCCGGCCGCCGGGATCGTCATCGCCTCGGGCGGGAACGCCGGCCTGGCGTGCGCGTGGGCGGCCGGACGGATCGGCGTGCCGGCGACGGTGTTCGTGCCGGAGTCCGCCCCGGCGGTGAAGGTGGCCC
>NZ_VKHT01000409.1 GCF_014141535.1 Streptomyces alkaliphilus
GGACAGGGGCGGTGGAGACAGGGGCGGTGGAGACGGCAACGGAAGCGGTAACGGCCGGGGGAGGGACCCGGGCACCGGCGCGGAGGGCGAGACAGCCCGGCTGGTGCGCCGGGACCTCGGTCGACTGACCGTGCTGGGCTGCGTGCTGGTGGCCGCCGGACTGGTCGGCCTCGGGTACGTCGCGCTGGCGACCGTGACCACCGTGCTGCTCTTCGGCTGGCTGCTGCTGCTCGGCGGTTGTGTGGGCCTGCTGCACGCGGTGGCGGCGCGGGGCACGCGCTTCGTGTGGCTCGGGCTGGTGGTGGGGGCGTTGAACGCGGCGGCGGGGGTGATCCTCATCCGCTTCCCGGACGTCGGGGCCGAGGGCTTGACGGCCTTCGCCGCGCTGCTCTTCCTGGCGGCCGGTGTGTACCGTCTGGTCGGCGCCTTCGTGGTGCGCGGGCCGCAGACGGTGTGGACCCTGGTGCAGGGGGCCTTCGGGGTCCTGTTGGGGGTGCTGGTGTTGGTGGACTGGCCCGATGGTTCCCGGTACGTGCTGGGGACCTTCTTCTCGCTCGCCCTGCTCTTCGACGGTCTGAGTCTGATCGCGGCGGGGGTCGGGGGTCGTCGATTGATCGGATTGGTCACACCCGGGCCGAATCGGTCGGTCAAGTCCGGTCCGGATACGTCAAAAGACGCAGATATGCGCTGAGTTTCCAACACTGCGTCATGGGGCTCTGGCATGTGCCAACACTCGTAGGGGTGACCCCGAAGAGGAGCCGATCGGAATCCCCGATCGGCGGGCCGTCACGAGAGGGATCGGTGCCGGGCATGATGGACAGCCGAGCGAGCGTTTCGACCCACCACACCCCTCCCGCGTCCGGTGCGGAGGAGAGCGCCTGGCGCTTCACCGTCGCCCCGGTGGACGCCTCCGTGCCGCAGATCCGCCGCGCGGTGCGCGCGCTCGTCCGGGAGCGCGGCGCGCCGGTCTCCGAGGACCTGCTCCACGGCGTGCTGCTCATCCTCTCGGAGCTGGTCACCAACGGCGTCCGGCACGCCGCCCTGCTCACCCCCGAGATCGGGGTGGAGGTCGCCTTCGGCGGCGGCTGGATCCGCGTCTCGGTGGAGGACCGCCACCCCTACCGTCCCACCGCCCTGTACGCCGAGCCCGATCGTGAGCGCACCGGCGGCCGGGGCCTGCTCCTGGTGCGGGAGATCTCCGCCGAGGCCGGCGGCACCTGCGGCGTGGAACCCACCCCTTTGGGGGGCAAGGTGGTCTGGGCCGCGATGCCGATGGCCCCGGTGCCCGTGCGCTGAGCCGGTGGGGCCGGATCCCGGACCCACCGGCCCGGCGTCACCGGGGGAGGGGCTCACCAACCGCCCGTGCCACCCGTAACCTCCCGGATGCCCGGCAGGGCGGCGTCCAGGACGGTGCCGAACCAGGCCGAGAACGGCCCCTCGGCGCGCCGCTCCGCCAGAGCGTGCGGCGTCACGAAATCGATCTCGCAGATCTCGGCCGCGTCGGGACGCGGGGCCTCCTCCACCCGCCCGGCGAAGAGGTGGTTCCACTCCTGCTCCACCAGACCCGAGGCCGGGTCGGGGTGGTTGTAGCGCACGGTCCCCACCGCCCGCAGCGAGGCGGGCGCCACGCCCAGCTCCTCCACCGTGCGACGGGTGGCGGCCAGGAACGGGGGCTCGCCCGGGTACGGGTGACCGCAGCAGGTGTTCGACCACACGCCGGGGGAGTGGTACTTCTCCTTCGCCCGCCGCTGGAGCAGCAGACGCCCCTCCGCGTCGAAGAGGAAGACGGAGAACGCGCGGTGCAGCAGCCCGGGGGCACGATGGGCGGCCAGCTTCTCCTCGACGCCGACGGTCCGTCCCTCCTCGTCGACCAGTTCCAGCATGATCGGCTCGGCGGGTGGGGTGGTGCTGCGGGACATGGGAGCCTTTCCGCTCACGGTGCGGGTCGCGGCCGGGCCGCGGGACGGATCGGGCCGGCGCCCCGGGGACGTCCGACCACCCGACCCAGTGTGCCCCACCGGTCCCCGGGCGGCAGGCACCCACCCCCGGGCGCCTTTCGCGCGCTCCCGCGCGCCCCGCCCCGCCCCGGGCCGGCGCCGGGGGTCCGCCGTCGCTCAGTGACAGACCCCGGCCTCGTGCCGCGCGTGCCCCGCCGGCTCCAGCTGGAAGGTGCAGTGCTCCACCGCGAAGTGCCCGCCCAGGCACTCCCGCAGGTCGTGCAGGACGCGTTCGTGTTCCACCGCTCCCAACACCTCCGGCGCCACCACCACGTGCGCCGAGACCACCGGCATCCCCGAGGTGATCGTCCACAGGTGCACGTCGTGGACCTCCCGCACCCCCTCCACGCCCAGCATGTGCTCGCGGACCTCGTCCGGGTCCACCCCACGCGGAGCGGCCTCCAGCAGTATCTCCAGCGCCTCCCCGGCCAACCGCAGGGTGCGCGGGACGATCAGCCCCGCGATCACCAGGGAGGCGACCGGGTCGGCGTACTGCCACCCCGTCACCAGGATCACCACGGCCGCCGCGACCACCGCCAGCGAACCCAGCGCGTCGGCCAGCACCTCCAGGAAGGCGCCGCGCACGTTCAGGCTCTCCCGCTGTCCGCGCATCAGCAGCGCCAGCGAGACGCCGTTGAGCGCCAACCCCAGCAGACCGAAGGCGATGGTGAGTCCGCCCGGCACCTGCGCCGGGTTCCGGAACCGGTCGATCGCCTCGATCAGGATGTACCCGCCGACCCCCAGCAACAGCACGCAGTTCAACAGCGCGGCGAGGATCTCCGCGCGGGCCAGACCGAAGGTGCGCCGCGCCGCCGTCGGACGGTTGGCCAGGTGGATGGCGAAGAGCGCGGCGCCCAGGCCGATCACGTCGGTGGCCACGTGACCGGCGTCGGCCAGCAGGGCCAGCGAGCCGGTCAGGGCCGCGCCGATCGCCTCGGCCACCAGCAGCAGACAGGCGATACCGAGCGCGATCCACAGCCGGCCCCGGTGCGCCGCGCCGGCGGTGCCCCCACCGCCCGTACCGGTGTGGCCGTGGTGGTGTCCGGCTCCCATGCGTCCAGCCTCCGCGCGCTCGTCGTCCCCGGGCCCGTCGCGCCGGGAAGCCCCGACGGGCCCCTCGGCACAACGCCACGGCACCCCGACGCATGCCCGGCCGGGAGACCCGGCGAACCGCCGGGGCCGGGGCCCAGTGAACTACGCCCCGGGGGTATCGGGCAACGCGACGCCGAAAACCGTTGTCATCCTCTCTGACCTGCTCTTTCGTTCACCTTCGTGACCTGCGGGATCTCCGCTTCCGGCGCGGTCGCGAGCCGCCCCTCCCGGGCCGAGACGAGCATCTCCCGCATGTCGTGCGCGGCGGTGAACCCCAACACCTCGCGGGCCCGGTCCACCGCCGCCACCACCCGGGCCGGGTCCCCCGCCCGCGGGGGACCGACCACCGGCTCGATGTCCGGCCGGCCCATCGCCTCGGCCGCCAGCACCGCCAGCTCGCGCACCGAGACCCCGGTGCCGGTGCCGATGTTCACCGTCAGGTCCGATCCCGCCGGGGCCCCCGTCAGGTGCCGTGCCGCCGCCAGGTGGGCCGCCGCCACGTCCGCCACGTGCACGTAGTCCCGCACGCAGGTGCCGTCGGGCGTCGGGTAATCGCCGCCGTGGATCACCGGGGCCTCCCCGCGGGCCAACCGCTCGAGGAAGATCGGCACCACGTTGGAGCGACCCCGGTCCGCCAACTCCGGCACCGCCGTCCCCGCCACGTTGAAGTACCGCAGACAGGCGGTGGCGACGCCGTGCGCCGCGCCCGTGGCCCGCACCAGCCATTCACCGGCCAGCTTCGTCTCCCCGTAGGGGTTCACCGGCCGGCACGGCGTCTCCTCGGTCACCGGCGCGTCGTCCGGCGGCGTGCCGTAGACCGCGGCCGAGGAGGAGAACAGGAAACGGCCCACCCCCGCCGCGACCACCGCCTCCAGCAACACGGCGAGACCGTGCACGTTGTCGCGGTAGTAGCGCAGGGGGTCGGCCACCGACTCGGCGACCTCCTTGCGGGCGGCCAGGTGCACCACGCCGTCCACCGCGTGCTCGGCCAGGGTCCGGTCCAGCAGCGCGCGGTCGGCCACGGTGCCCCGCACCAGGGGCACCTCCGCCGGGATGCGTCCGACCACCCCCGAGGAGAGGTCGTCCAGCGCCACCACGGACTCCCCGGCCGCCGTCATGGCCCGGGCCACGTGCGCCCCGATGTAGCCGGCGCCGCCAATGATCAGCCACGTCATGCCCGGCAGCCTACTGCCGGGCCCCGGCCGCCCGCCCGCCCGTTCGGGGGCGGGTGTTCCCGCCCGAACCGGGAAGGCGCCCCGCCGGACCGGTGGGGGACGGGGGAAAGG
>NZ_VKHT01000041.1 GCF_014141535.1 Streptomyces alkaliphilus
ACTCCCGTACGTCCCCCGTGAATTCCCCGCCGCTTCGCTCCTCCCCCGGAACGGCGTGCGCCTAGGGTGGTCGCCCCATCCGACCGAACGGGAGAACCATGAGCGAGACCCCGCGCACCCCCGGGAACGCCGACGTACCGGCGGCGACCGACACCCCGCCCGGCATCGACACCCGGGTGCCGCACTCCGCCCGCATCTGGAACCACTGGCTGGGCGGCAAGGACAACTATCCGGTCGACCGGGAGGCCGGCGAGGCGTTCCGCGCCTTATACCCGGAGATCGTGGAGATCGCCCGCTACTCGCGGGTCTTCCTCGGCCGCGCGATGCGGTACCTGGTCGAGGACGCGGGCATCCGGCAGTTCCTCGACATCGGGACCGGGTTGCCGGCCGTCGAGACCACCCACCAGCTCGCGCAGCGCCTCGCCCCGGAGGCCCGGGTGGTGTACGTGGACAACGACCCACTGGTCCTCGCCCACGCCCGCGCCCTGCTGGTCGGCACCCCCGAGGGCGCCACCGACTACGTGGACGCCGACCTGCGCGACCCGGACCACATCCTCAAGGCGGCGACCGGCACGCTCGACCTCTCCCGGCCGGTCGGCGTGATGCTGATGGGCGTCATGGGACACGTCCCCGACGACGACGAGGCCCTCGCCATCGTGCGGCACCTGATGGCCGCCCTGCCGTCGGGCAGCCACCTGACGCTGTACGACGGCACGGACGTCGGCGAGGCCGCGCACGCCGCCCAGGACGACTACAACGAGGGCGGCGCGGTGCCCTACATCCTACGGAGCCGGGAACGCCTCGCGCGCTTCTTCGACGGCCTGGAGCTCGTCGAGCCCGGCCTGGTCTCCCTGCCCCGGTGGCGGCCCGAGATCGCCGAGCCGGAGGAGCGGGGCGAGATGAACGCGGCCGGAGCCGTGGCCCGCAAGCCCTGACCGGACCCGGGACGCCGGGTGTCGGTCGCGGGTGTCGCCGGGCGGTCCGCGCCCGGCGACACGTCCACCTCCGCCCACACCGTCTTGCCGCCGGCATCCACGGTCACGCCCCACCGGTCGGCGACGGCCTCCACCAGGAGCAGTCCACGGCCGAACGTCTCCTGGGGCCCCGCCGACCTGCGGAACGGCAGCCGGTCGGCCCGGCCGTCGGACACCTCCACCCGCAGGGCCGCGCCGTGCAGCACCACGCGCACCCCGAACGGCCGCTGCCGGGAACACCCGTGCAGTACCGCGTTGGCCGCCAACTCCCCCGCCACCAACGCCACCGTCGGCGCCGGGTCCGGGTGCCCCCACTCGATGGCCAGCCGCGTCGCACCGCCGCGCGGCACCGGCGTTCCCGAGCAGCGGCTCGTACTCCCGACGGCCCTCCCGCTCCACCGGTGGGGACGACAGCGGGGACGGGAGGGGAAGCGACGGCACCATGCGATGTCCCTTCGGAGGAGGACGACCCACACACCCCTTGACTCAAAGTGCGCGAGTCATTACGGAATGAAGCATCATTCGAAGTGTCCCATTTTGCAAGTCACTCAAAACAGTTGGTTCCCAAGTTCGATTCCGTAGTGCTCATCCCCCATGACAGGATGCGACCGATCAGGGGAGGTTCCACCGATGAGCACAGAACTGCGTTCCACCGTCCGACGCCGCGTCCTGGGCACCAATCTCCGCCGGCTGCGCGAGGATCGCGGCCTGCTCCTGGAGGACGCGGCACGCGAGCTGAGCTGCCATCCGGGGAAGATCAGCAGGATCGAGACGGGACGCTCCGGCATCCGACAACTCGACCTCAAGGTGCTCCTCGACCTGTACGGGGTATCGGATCCCCACACTCGGGAGAGCTGGCTGGCGCTCGCCCGCGAAAGCCGTCGGGAACGGTGGTGGCAGGCGCTGGAGGACCGACTGCCGCAGGACTTCCTCGATCTCATCGGCCTGGAAGAGGAAGTGGCCGCCTGCCGGGGCTTCCAGCCCTCCACCGTGCCGGGCCTCCTGCAAACCGAGGCCTACGCCACGGCGATCATCCAGGGTGGAGAGCCCGGCCCACTCGACGAGGACCGGCGAACCCGCGTGCAGGTCCGCCTGGAGCGACAGAAGGCCCTCACCCGCACCACGAACCCCCTCACCCTGTGGATCGTGCTGGGGGAAACAGCGCTGCGCCAACAAGTCGGTGGTGCCGGGGTGTTGCGTGACCAACTGCGGCACTTGATCGAGATGGCCCGGCTTCCCCGGGTCACCTTGCAGGTACTACCCTTCACCGCAGGTGCATGTCAGGGCGGGATGCTCCCGTTCCACCTCTACAGCTTCCCCGCGCCGGCGGCGTTGGAGGTCGTTCTCCTCGAACACCTCACCAGTCACGCCTACCTGGAGTCCGCCACCGACACGGCGCACTACACCCGCGTCTTCGACCACATCCGGGCCACGGCCCTCGGACCGATGGAGTCGGAGGCGTACATCCAGCGCCTCGCCAAGGAATGATTCCGACCCGGAGGTGAACGGTGAACACGTCCCGAGCCACATGGATCCGAAGCAGTCACAGCATGCAGAACGGCGAGTGCGTCGAGATACGACACGGGACCCACCATGTGGGCGTGCGGGACTCCAAGCGCCCCACCGGCCCCCATACCCGCGTCCCCACCGAGGCGTGGACGGCCTTCCTCCACCACCTCACCCGGCCCTGAACCGGGCCTGTGAACCCCAACCCCCACGCGGTAATGCTCGGCATCTTCGCCGCCCTGTTCCTCACCCCCGGTATGCTCCTCATCCTCCGCCCGCCGACCTCCGGCGTCTTCCGGCGGAAACGACCGGGATACCTCGGCGTGGCACTGACATGCGTCTTCGGCGCCGGAGCACTCAACGCCATCCCACGCCTCCTCGACCTCTCCCCCGACGTGGTTCTCGCAGCCTCCACCGCAGGAGCCATTTCCATGCTCCTTGACTGCCTCTTCTCCTACACCGCCTCCCGCCCCTGCGTCCCCACCGAAAACCCGACCGGCGAAAGAGTCGAACCCTCAACCTCCTGAACCTGCTTCACTGCGACGCTCCACCTCGTTCGACTTGCCGGCTTTCACCGGGTCAGGAATCAGGGATTTACAGGTCGCAACGCAAGGAGGAGATCGCACACACTCTCGGAAATCTTTCGCCAGGAACCCTCTTCTCCCAGGAAGGCCACGTTTGGAGCAACAGGAGAAGTCCTGTAATCCAGCACGAAAGGAAGGTCTGGCCCCAGATTCCCGATGAACACGGTCTTCAACCGCGACATGTAACCGGGCTCTACATATTCGTCGGATGTGCCGAAGTAGCATCTCAGGGTTTCTTCATCGAGTTCTTCCCGCCACCACTTCGTCATTCCCATCATGCCGGGGATCGAATGAAATGCGGGACGAACGGAGGTCTCCCCGAATACCCTTCCAAGCTCAGGCGAATCGGCCAGTCCCACCCATCTACGATCCTTGATCGACTCGATTAGGCAGGCCGGAAGGGGCATACCAAAGATGTACTCATGCGGCCCTACGCCCTCATTCACGCGAACCTCACCCTCACACACGTGACACAGACCGTCCTGTACACGGCCCCCCATGCGAACAGTCATTGAGGCAGTTCTCTTTTGCTTCAGGCTTCGAATAAGTCGAATCAAAGACACCTTGACACGGACCGGCTTCAGCAGTCATCCGTAGCCGGGAAGCCAATCCAGTCGATGAAGAGCAACCATGTCACCTCGAACCACAAGGGCCATCACCCGGATCATGTCCGAACGGGAAGACACTCGCAGATGACAAGGCTCGATGCCACTGCCGTTAACTACTGCCGTCAAACACCCTGAGAGCCCCGATGGGCTCAATCTCAGCAGGGCTCCCTTAGTTCCAGGTTAGCCCATTACGAAAGACCTACACTCCGCTGCCCACTCCACAATGATGGGAACTCAAGCGTCAACGGGTCAACGTTTGCCGCTCCTGACACGAAAAGCGCCCACCAAAGCTCTTCGCAGGGAATATGAGCCTCGCCCTTCGTATCGACCCAAACGTAAACTTTTCCATTCTCATCAACGGTGACATCCCACCAAGACCACGAACGGAGATCGGGATCGAAGCAGTAGATCCAATCTTCTGAATCCCATGGTCGGTCGTCTCTGGCCACTAGATACCCATGCTTTCCTGCACTCCCAATCGGGTCTCCTGGAACATCTCCAACCGAACCTCCGGAAAGCGCAAGGAACCAGGATGGAAGAGTTTGCCCCGAAACATCACCACTCTCAAAGTCGACAGACCTGGATATCTCCACAGCTGCGGCGATCAAGCCCCTAAGTCGCTGGGCGTACCCAACCTCGTCCGCCACGGGTGTGACCACTAGCAACCCAAGCAGGGCGATCGGGTCTTCCGACGGGCGCCGCCCCAGGCGACGCTCCTCACTTGCAAGATCGTAACGATTCATCAAGTTCGCCCTAACCAACGATCCGACCCGATCCCGGAATGATGGCATTCAGCAGCCCAGGAATATGGTGATCACGAAGACCAAAAAGACCAGGTCCATCGGACTGATCCGGGGCCATTTTGAGAGCCCGATTCCATTCTCGCTTCGTCCCCGCCCATCCGCGTGGCATACGTTGAGGAAGGGAGGCTTCCGCAAGCCCGCGAATATAGGAGGTGGGCACATCGAAGGCGACTAGCTGATCACCCTTGAACCCGAGCGAGTGACTGATATCGCCAGTCATGTTTAGGTAAAGTGATCCAGATCCCGCATGCGAGATATTTCCACCGGCATCAACGGACAGCCTCTGGGTTTCCGGAATCGAAGTATCCTGCTTTCGATAAACCGTCGTGACATCAGCACCGCCACAGTTGTGGACGAGGATCGGGGGTGGCCCCCGCCAGCACATGGTAGGTGTGGAGGTTGGTGGTGGTGAGGTTGTGGACGGTGGCGCCCGCCGTCCAGCGTTCGACAGCCGTGACCTGGACGTAGGTGCCCGCGCTGGTGCGCAGCCACTGACCGGCCCGCAGGTCGGTGGCGTCGACCCACTCCCGCAGATCCTCCACCCAGAACGGGTGACGGTCGGTGGCGACGATGTCGAAGGTCTCCGAACCCTCGTCCCCGTCGGTGTCCACCGTCACGGTCACGAGTTCCTTCTCGCCCTCGCCGGTGATCTCGGCGGTGACCGTCTCGACCCGGGTCTGGCCGGTCTCCGGATCCGTGGCCAGGATCCGGTCGCCGTTTCGCACCTCCTCGATCGGCTTGGTCGACCCATCCGCCATCAGCACCAAAGTGCCGGGCACGAAACTGTTCCGGGTGCAGGAGGGTGCGGCCGTCTCATTCGCCTTGCTCCCGGACGAACCCCCACTGGAGCCACCACTGCTGCGGGAACTCGCCCCGGTGCTGCCGCCGGGCTTGGAGGAAGCCGCCGGCTTGCTCCCGCCACCTCCCCCGCCGCCGCGGCTTCCACCGCTGACGAAGGTCGTGGAGGACTTGGGGTTGGCTCTGGCCGCCGCCTGTTTCTGAACCGGGTTACCGGTCTTCTTCGTGACGGTCACGGCCTTGTTGCTGGTCGTGTTGGCCTTGGCGCTGGCCTTCGCCTTCTTCGCCTGCGCGGCTCTCTTCGACGCCGCCGCAGCTCTCCTCTTGGACGCCAACGCGGAGCGCTCGGCCGCCCGAGCACGGGAGAGGATGGCACTCGCCGCCTGTTTCGCCCGGCGCCAGGAGCGAACCGCCGAGATGGCCTTGTTCACCGCCGCGGCGACCTTGCCCAGCTTGTACAGCTTGGTCCAGGGGATCGCCCCCAGGATCAGCTCGCCACAGGCCCACAGGTCACCGCCGAAGCAGCGGATCGCGTCGTTGATCCCCGGGAACTCCGACAGGATGCCCCACGACGCCGCCAGGATGACGCTGGTCAACGACCTCCGTGAGTCGGCCTCCGCCCTCGCGATCTGCGCCGCGCTCAATCCGGCCGCCGCCCACGCCGCCGGTCTTCTCCGCCCGCGACAGGCTGATGCTCAGGCCCGTGGGGTCGGAGTGGGTGACCGGGTTGTTGTGGGCGTAGGCGTACCCGTTGGACTGCGACGGGTCGCTCAAATCCAGGATCGGGTCGGCGGACATGAACCGTCCGACCGCCGGGTCGTACAACCGGGCCCCGAGCTGGATGTAGCCGGTGGAGTCGTCCCGGGTCGCGCCCAGGAACCCGCTGTGGCTCTGCAGCTTCGCCGAGGTCTCGGCCTGCGCGCGCACCGCCCCGAAGGGGTCCTGCTTGCGCACCCTCACCTGCATCCCGGCCGACATGGCGATCTCGGCGTACGGGCTGCCCTGGTGGTCGGAGGTCAGCGCCACCATGTGGGAGGCGCCGGTGCCGTTGACGTAGCGCATCGCCGCGCCGCCGGTGCCGGCGTAGGTGCGCTGGGTGTTGATCAGCGCGCCGCCCTTGTGGACGGTCACCTCCGACTCGTCCAGGTGCAGGGTCGCCTGCCGTTCCTGGATGGTGGGCAGGCGGGTGCCGCCGGGGCCGTAGACGTACCGGGTCTCGCCCTGCGCCTCCCACTGCTGCGCCGTGGAGGAGGCGTTGCAGGCGGTCAGCACCACGGGGGTGCTGTTGGCGGTCTGGCCGCCGGAGGCGGCGGCGCACAGCCCGGAGTCGACGTGCCGGAACTGGCCGGCGGCGGTGCGCTGCCACAGCTGGGCCGTGCTGCCGTCGCACTCCTGGATGCGGACGGCCGCGTTCGCCGCGCCGGAGACCGGCTGCAGACACCGCTCCAGAACCTTGATGGTGCCGGTGTCGGGGTCGGCGTCCGAGGCGGCGGTGAAGGTGAACTTCTGCGCCGAGGCGGCGTTGCAGGAGTAGAGCTGGATCGCCTGGCCGGGGGTGGACAGGCCGGAGGCGACGTCCAGGCATTTGCCGCCGGGCCCGATGTGGGCGACGGCCCCGTTGGCGCCCGGGCTCGAGACGCGCTCCACCAGGCCGTCGTGGGTCCACGACAGGGTCTGGGTGTCGCCGTGCTCGGTGACGGAGGTGGTGTTGCCGGCCTCGTCGTAGGTGCGCAGGGCGGCCAGGTCGATGGTCACCGAGCCGTCGGGGCTGGTGACGGTGGTGTCGACGCGGGTGAGGGTGTGCGGCTGGGAGCCGTTGGCCGCGCCGTAGGAGTACTCGACGACGGTGTCCCTGGCGCTGTCGCCGGCGAGGTTGTGGCGGACCAGCCCGGTGCGGTTGCCCAGGTCGTCGTAGGAGTAGCTCTGCCAGTAGCCGGAGTTGTCGGCGCCGGCGGCGACGTTGAGGGTGCCGTCGCCGTAGGAGGGCGCGGGTGCGCTCTTGCCGGCCGCCGTGCAGGAGCCCTGGTTGGGGATCACGCCCCGGGGGTTCCTCGGGGCCGTGACCACGGGCGACCGGGAATTCCCTCATCTGAGGGAAACGATGCGAAAAGTGTATCGGAGATCCGCCCTTGCCCGGGTTGGACGATGAGGAAGCGGGAAAACCCGCCTCGACGGAGCCGGCTCGTGAAAGCACGGAAGTGCGTCACAAACAGCCGGGAACGCACGTTCGAGGGGGGTCGGTTGTGCCGAGAAGGATAATTTTCCTGGCACTCTCCATGGTCTTTCTGATCACCGGATGTTCCGGTGTGACCGGAGGTTCTGATTTCGAGTACGTACTGGAGGACAAGGTCGCGCCGATCGTCATCAAGGCCACCCGAAACGCCCCGATCAAGGATCCCGGCCTGAAAATCCTCACCTACGTCGGCAGCTACGCACTGGAACACTACCTGGAGCACAGGAAAGAAAAAAGATTCGAACCGGAAAACGACACCATCCTCACCGTCAGGCAGCAAATCGACGGCGCGGATCAGGTCACCGTCTTCCGCATCGACAGTGAGAGAAAACTCCGCATCGAGATGAACGGAAAGTTCATCCAGGATGTGGAGAGAGGGAAGATCGACATCGCGGTCGACCCCGAGGTCGATTCCGTCATCCTCATAACGGACTTCCACGACGAGGACGAGATCGCCGTCCACGGCGACTTCCTGGTCTCGCCGTACCCGTGGCCCGGCCCCACCCACATCGACCTGGACACCGGGCGCACCACCAACGACCGGGATGACACGGTCGACTTCAGGAGCGGGGGCTTGACCCGCGGTGGCCTGCACGGCGTCAACGGTGCCCTGGTCGCCCGATGGGAGGACGGCCAACCGAGCCGAACGGCCTGCTCCGAACTGCCCCCGGGTCAATGGAAGGAAAAAACCGACTACACCATGAGCCTGTCGGTCACCTACTGCATCGTCACCAACGAGGGACGATACGGTTTCGTTCGCATCGCCTCGCCCAACAGCTATGTCGTGTGGGAGCACCCGGAGGGAAAATAGTGTCCCGACGCCACCCCGAGGGCTCCTTCTCAACGCCCACCCCTCCATGACCGCCTCGAAAATTCGGTGGACCGGCCCGGTGCCTCCCGCAAGCCCATGAGCGACCGTCGACGGAAGGGGCGAATCCGGAGAAGAATCGGTTTGCGTCATCGGGCCGACCCCCGACACTCTTGCCGGATGCCTCCGAAGACCGCGTATCACGACGAACTCGGCGACCTCTTCGCCGAGCATGCCGACACCAGCCCGTACAACGCCTGGATCGACCGCCCCGCCCTCCTCGACCTCGCGGGAGAGGTGACGGGGCGGAGGATCCTCGACGCGGGGTGCGGGGCCGGCCACCACGCCGCCGGGTTCCTGGCACGCGGCGCCGAGGTGGTCGGCGTGGACGGCAGCGCCACCCTGTTGCGGCACGCGCGGGCGCGGCTGGGAGAGGGAGTGGAACTGCGGCTGCACGACCTGGAACAGCCCTTGGACTTCCTCGGCGACGCCTCGTTCGACGACGTGGTGTGCGCGTTGATGATCCACCACCTCACCCACCGGCGGGAACCGCTGGCCGAGCTGTTCCGCGTCCTGCGACCGGGCGGACGACTGCTGCTCTCCACCACCCACCCCACAGCCGACTGGCTGCACTTCGGCGGCTCGTACCACTCCTCGGAGTGGGTGGATCTCGACCTCGGGGGAAGCGGGGCCTCCATCCACTACCAGCGCATGACGCTGGAGGCCACGTTCGACGAGGTGCTCGGCACCGGTTTCCGGCTGGACAAACCGGTGGAGCCCCGGCCCCTGCCCGAACTCCGGGAGATCGACCGGGAGCGGCACGAGAAGCTGCGCACCACCCCCGCCTTCCTCGCCCTGCGGTTGGTGAAGCCGGAAGGCTGACGCGTCGGGGAGTGACCGACGAAGGATGTATGGGTCCCGCAACAGTTGTCCGGGACGGCCGGCGGGCCCGAAAACCCGCCGGGTAGCCTGCCGTTCGGCCCCTGGGCCACCCCGTTCCGCTCACCACAACCCGGGAGACGTTCGGCCGTGAGACCGCGCAACAAGGGTGCGGCCCTGGCCGCCGCGACCGCCACCGCACTTCTCCTCACCGCCTGCGGCGGCAGCGGGGACGGGAACGACGCCCCGATCGCCGGCGCCGACCAGGGCGCCGAGCACACGCCCGAGCCCGAGGAAACGACCGCCGGGGACGAACCGGAGGACGCCGACGCCGACCTCTTTCCCCGCTCGGGCCGCTGCCCGATCAACGGGGACGGCTCCGTCGGCACCCCCTACACCACCGGCCGCTCCGGGGACGACCCGCCCTGCGGACTCATCTACCGACGCGCCACCCACCACGTCGACTCCTACCCGATGACGGCGAGCATCACCTGGGAGGTCTCCCGGGAGGGCTCGGGCGGCACCGGCGACACCCTGCCCACCGCCGTCTTCGACACCACCCACGACATCGAGGTCATGGAAGTCCAAGCCGTCGTCCGCCGACCCCGACCGGGGGAACCGGCCGGGAAGGGGTCGGAGAGCGGAGGGCACCCGTTTGATCCCCCGCCCCGGGTCGTCGGTGGGGGCACTTCGGTCTCGATCCACCGGTGAGCGCCTCAGCGGCCGCCTCCCGGCCGGGAGGTGTCATCGGGTGAAGCCCGGAGGGACGATGCGTAGTTTCTCCGCGATGCGGACGAGGGCCTCTTGATCGGCCGCGCCAAGATGATCGAGGACGAGTCGGCGCACCGCCCGAAGGTGGGTGGGCGCCGCCCTGCGCACGATGGCGAAGCCCTCCTCGGTGAGTTCGGCCAGGGTGTAGCGACCGTCATCCGGATCGGGGGCTCGCTCGACCCAGCCACGCTGCTCGAGGCGCTTGATGACGTTGGACAGGCGGGAGAGCGACCCGCTGGCGAGGAAGGCGAGCTCGCCCATGCGCAACTTCCGCCGCGGAGCTTCGGACAGGTGGCTGAGCACGAGGTACTCGAACAGCGTGAGGCCGTGTTCCCTGCGCAATGGTGACTCGAGCCTGCCCGGCAGGAGCAGGGCGAGGGAGATCAGACTCGTCCACGCCTCCTTCTCCGGGGCATCGAGCCACCTCGGCTCCTCGTCGACCTCGCCCTCATCGGTGCCACTCACAGCCCCTCCCGAACCCGCGACCGCATATCACTTTACACATGAAGTCACACCTTGCTAGATTCACTTCACGCATGAGTTCATGAGTGAAGCAACAAGGAGGGTCATGACCACTGTCACCTTCGGCACCACCCCCGGCTACGGGGAGAAAATGATCGAACTCCTCGGCTACGGCCAGGCCGTCCGCGTCGACAATCGGGTCGAGACGTCGGGCCAAGGAGGTTGGGACGACGACTTCCACATCCCCGACAGCCTCGAGGACGAGATCGTCAGGGCCTTCGACAACGTCGAGCGAACACTCGCCACCGTGGGCGCGAGCTGGAAGGACGTCATCCACATCAACTCGTACCACAAGGTCACACCGGGCGAGGAGGCCATCGGAGAGGACCACAACAGCGTCATGGCCGAGCAGTTCCGTCGACGCCTCGACGGACGCGCTCCCGTCTGGACCCAGACCGGCGTCACCGTCCTCGGGCTCGCCGCCATGCGTGTGGAGATCCGGGTCACCGCCATTGTCAACGCCTCGGACTGAACCGCTTCACCTCGTCGCGTTCCCCGCGATGCCCCCGAGGAGGTGTCGACCTCGCGCCCGGCCCGATGATTGCCCCGTACCGGGCGCATGTCCCGCGGGTGGCTCCACCGGCGCCCGCGGTGACCGCTATCGATATCCCGGGCCTCTTCCTCGCCCCGGACCCGGGGGAGAGCACTCGTCCCGGCCACGGCTGACTCGACGAGGAACAGGTTTTTGACAGGTTCCGCCCGGGTCCGGCACGGTCCCCGACCTCGGGGTCGGTCTGCTTCCATGGGCGCCCCGCCGGTACCGGACCCATCGCGCCGCGTGGTCGGTACCCGGCCGGTGGCCGGCTTGCCCGCGAGCGTGTGTGCCCGCGATGGTGAGTGGGCTGTGCGGCCGGGCACGGCTCAAAGGCGGTCGATGGCCGTGAGGTCGATGTCGATGTCGAAGGGGACGGGCAGCTTCAGCCGGTCCCGGTGGATGCCGGTGGGGACGTAGGCGCCGGTGGTGGTGTCCAGCTCGTACACGTGCACCACCGGATGCCGGCCCTCGCCCTTCTCCACTCGCCAGAAGTGCGGGATGCCGGCCTCCGCATAGAGCTGCGGCTTGCGCTTGCGGTCGCGCTCCTCGGAGTCCGGGGAGACGACCTCGATCACCAGGACCGCGTCCTTTGCCCGGTAACCGGTCTCCTCCGCCTCATCGGTGACGGCCTCGGCACGCAGGACCATCACGTCCGGCTCGGGGCGGTTGCGGCGGCCCAACTTCAGAGCCATCTCCCGCACAACCCCAAAGTGCTCGGGAACGGTGGCGCGCAGACCCGCTTCGAGTAGAAACATCGTCAGCGAGTGGAAGTACTTCTGCGGGCTCACAAAGACCAGACTCCCGTCGATCAGTTCCGTGTGCGGCGGGAGATCGGGGATGCGGTCGAGATCCTCGGCGGTGAATCCGCCCGGTGGGGGAACGGCCCATGCGGGCAGTGGCTCGGCGGCTGTCATCAGAGCTCCCATGGACGGGATCATGACCCGGGAACCAGAGTATCGACCGCGAAACGGCTTCGCCGCCACCCGAACGTGCGAGTGGCGGCGAAGAGGGGTGACGTCGGGGTCACCCCCGGGAGGGACCGCTGGGGCCCGCTCCGGAGGTCACTCCCACTCGATGGTCCCCGGCGGCTTGCTGGTGACGTCGAGGACGACGCGGTTGACGTCGCGGACCTCGTTGGTGATCCGGGTGGAGATGCGGGCCAGCACCTCGTACGGCAGTCGGGACCAGTCGGCGGTCATGGCGTCCTCGGAGGAGACCGGTCGCAGCACGACGGGGTGGCCGTAGGTGCGGCCGTCGCCCTGGACTCCGACGCTGCGCACGTCGGCCAGCAGGACCACCGGGCACTGCCAGATGTCGCGGTCCAGGCCGGCGGCGGTCAGTTCCTCGCGGGCGATGGCGTCGGCCTCGCGGAGCAGTTCCAGACGGTCCCGGGTGACCTCGCCGACGATGCGGATGCCCAGGCCGGGGCCGGGGAACGGCTGCCGCTGGACGATCTCCTCGGGCAGGCCCAGTTCCTGGCCGACCATCCGGACCTCGTCCTTGAACAGCTTGCGCAGCGGCTCGATGAGCTCGAACTCGAGGTCCTCGGGGAGGCCGCCGACGTTGTGGTGGGACTTGATGTTGGCGGTGCCGGTGCCGCCGCCGGACTCGACGACGTCCGGGTAGAGGGTGCCCTGCACGAGGAAGGCGACGTCCTCGCCGGCGTGGTCGGCCTCGGCGACGATCTCGGCCTGGGCCCGCTCGAAGACGCGGATGAACTCGCGGCCGATGATCTTCCGCTTCCGCTCGGGGTCGGTGACCCCGGCGAGGGCGGCGAGGAAGCGCTCGGAGGCGTCGACGACCTTCAGGCGGGCGCCGGTGGCGGCGACGAAGTCCTTCTCGACCTGCTCGGTCTCGCCCTTGCGCATGAGGCCGTGGTCGACGTACACGCAGGTCAGTCGGTCACCGATGGCCTTGTTGACGAGGGCGGCGGCCACCGCGGAGTCGACGCCGCCGGAGAGGCCGCAGATGGCCCGCCTGGTGCCGACCCGCTCGCGGATCGCGGCGACCTGCTCCTCGACGATGGAGCCGGTGGTCCAGCTCGGGGCGATGCCGGCGCCGCGGTACAGGAAGTGCTCCAGCACCTGCTGACCGTGGGTGGTGTGCATGACCTCGGGGTGGTACTGCACGCCGTACAGGCGGCGCTCGTCGTCCTCGAAGGCGGCGACGGGCACGAGTTCGGTGGAGGCGGTGACGGCGAAGCCCTCGGGGGCGGCGGAGCAGGCGTCGCCGTGGGACATCCACACCGTCTGGTCGTCGGGGGTGCCCTCGAAGAGGGTGGAGCCGGACTTCGTGACGGTCAGCGGGGTGCGGCCGTACTCGCGGGCGCCGTTGTTGTCGACGGTGCCGCCGAGGGTGCGGGCCATGAGCTGGAAGCCGTAGCACATGCCGAGGACGGGGATCCCGGCCTCGAAGAGCGCGCGGTCGATGCCGGGGGCGCCCTCCTCGTAGACGGAGGACGGGCCGCCGGAGAGGATGATCGCGCTCGGGCGGCGGGCCAGCATCTCGTCCACCGGCATGGTGGAGGGCACGATCTCGCTGTAGACCCGGGCCTCCCGGACCCGACGGGCGATGAGCTGGGCGTACTGGGCGCCGAAGTCGACGACCAGGACGGTGTCGGGGGCGGCGGGCGATTCCGACGCCAGGGATTCCACGGATGCCACGGAGCTTGCCTTCCGGCGGTCGAGGGGTTCTGTCCGCGAGTCTACCGGCCGGGTTCCGGCGGTCTCACGATGCGGCCGGGGGCGGGACGGTCCGGGGC
>NZ_VKHT01000410.1 GCF_014141535.1 Streptomyces alkaliphilus
GAGGAAGCCCGCGCCCGTACCGCGACCACCGTCCGCGTGCCGCGACGTCCACCGCGTCCGGCACCCGACCCGCGAGCGCGCCGAGCCGCCCCGACCACCCCGGTCCTCCCGGGACCGGGGCGCCGGCGCCCCGGCTCGCACCCCCACCCGACCCCGGCCCCGAGGCGACGAGACACAGTGATCGAGTACGAGAAGGACGGCGCCGCGATCTACCGCCAGTCCTTTGCCACCATCCGCGCCGAGACCGACCTCGACGGCCTGCCCGCCGACGTCGCACGGGTCGCGGTCCGCATGATCCACGCCTGCGGCATGACCGACCTGGTCCGCGACCTGGCCCACTCCTCCGACGTGGTGGCCCGGGCGCGCGCCGCGCTGAACGTCGGCGCGCCGATCCTCTGCGACGCCGAGATGGTCGCGGCGGGCGTCACCCGCCGCCGACTGCCCGCCGACAACGAGGTGATCTGCACCCTGCGGGACGCCCCCGTGCCGGGGCTCGCCTCCCTCATGGGCACCACCCGCAGCGCCGCCGCCCTCGACCTGTGGGGAGACCGGCTGGACGGCGCCGTCGTCGCCATCGGCAACGCCCCCACCGCGCTGTTCCGGCTGCTGGAGATGATCGGCGACGGCGCGCCGCGCCCGGCCGCCGTCATCGGCGTACCGGTCGGCTTCATCGGCGCCGCCGAGTCCAAGGACGCCCTGGTCGAGCACCCGGCCCGACTGGAGCACCTGGTGGTGCGCGGCCGGCGCGGCGGCAGCGCCATGGCTGCGGCGGCGATCAACGCGATCGCGAGCGAGGAGGAGTGAGCGTGCCGACCGACGGGGGAACCACCGGGAACGACGCCGTCCCCGGGAGCGGGGGTGCCACCGGCACCGGCCGACTGTACGGCGTGGGCCTGGGCCCGGGCGACCCCTCCCTGCTGACGGTCCGGGCCGTCGAGGTGATCACCGACGCCGACGTGGTGGCGTACCACGGCGCGCGGAAGGGGCGCTCCATCGCCCGCTCCATCGCCGAACGGTACCTGCGCCCCGACCACGTCGAGGAGCCCCTGATCTACCCGGTCACCACCGGGACCACCGATCACCCGGGCGGTTACCGGGGGGCGATCGAGGAGTTCTACGAGGAGGCCGCCGAACGACTGGCCGGCCACCTCGCGGCGGGCCGCACCGTGGCCGTCCTCGCCGAGGGCGACCCGATGTTCTACGGCTCCTACATGCACATGCACAAGCGGCTGGCGCACCGCTTCCCCACCGAGGTGATCCCCGGCGTGACCTCGGTCGGCGCGGCGGCGGCCCGGCTGGGCACACCCCTGGTGGAGGGCGGGGAAACCCTCACCGTGCTGCCCGGCACCCTCCCGGAGGAGGAGCTGACGGCCCGCCTGGAGGCGGGTGACGCCGTCGCGATCATGAAGCTGGGCCGCACCTTCCCGGCCGTGCGACGGGCGCTGGAGGCCTCCGGGCGGCTGGCCGAGGCCCGGTACGTGGAGCGGGCCACCATGGAGGACGAGCGCACCGGGTTCCTCGTCGACGTGGACGCCGACTCGGTGCCGTACTTCTCGCTGGCGGTGCTGCCGAGCCGGGTGGGCGCGACGGACCCGGCCCCGGCGGGCGCGGCGACGGCGACGACGGGTGCGCGGGACGCGACGGACGCCACCGGCGCGCCGGACACGCCGGACACGCCGGACACGGCGGCCTCGGATCCGGCACCGCGCGGGCTGGTGGTCGTCGTCGGCCTCGGCCCGGCCGGCCCCCGCTGGCTGACCCCCGAGGCGCGCGGCGCCCTCGCCGACGCCGACGACCTGGTCGGCTACACCACCTACCTGGACCGCGTCCCGAGCCGCCCCGGCCAACGACGTCACCCCTCGGACAACAAGGTGGAGGCCGAACGCGCCGAGTTCGCCCTCGACCTCGCCCGCCGGGGCCGCCGGGTCGCCGTGGTCTCCTCCGGCGACCCGGGAGTGTTCGCCATGGCGAGCGCCGTGCTGGAGGTCGCCTGCCGCGACCCGTACACCGGGGTTCCGGTGCGGGTCGTGCCGGGCATGACGGCCGCGCAGGCCGCCGCCTCCCGGGTGGGCGCCCCGCTGGGCCACGACTACGCGGTGATCTCCCTCTCCGACCGGCTCAAGCCGTGGGAGGTGATCGAGGAGCGGCTGCGCGCGGCGGCCGGCGCGGACCTGGCGCTGGCGCTGTACAACCCCGGTTCGCGGTCCCGCACCTGGCAGGTCGGCAAGGCCCGCGAGGTGCTGCTGGAACACCGGGCCCCCGACACGCCCGTGGTGCTGGCCCGGGACGTGGGCGGACCGGGGGAACGGGTGCGCACCGTGCGCCTGACCGACCTGGACCCGGCGGACGTGGACATGCGCACGATCCTGCTGGTCGGCTCCTCGCTGACCACGCTCGTCCCCCGCCCCGGCGGCGACGCCGTGCACACCCCGCGCCGTTACCCGTCCCGCTGATCGACCCGCCGACCGGAGTCCCGGCACGGCCCCGATGGGGTCGCGCCGGGACGTCGCACGGCGTGCCTGTCCCGGCGCCCCCGGAGGGCGGCCCTACCGTGCCGGACACGGGTCGGACGGCCCGTATTCACCCCGGAACGTCTGGAGAGCCGTGCGCGCGCTGGTCCTCAACTGCACCCTGAAGCCCTCCCCCGAACCGTCGAACACCGAGCGTCTCGCCGAGGTCGTGAGCGAGGCCCTGCGGGAGAGGGACGTGGAGGTCACCGGTCTCCGCCTGGCCGACCTCCACATCCCGCCCGGAATCGGGACGGACCTCGGCGGGGACGACCGGTGGCCGGAGGTCCACGAACGACTGGTGAACTCGGAGGTCCTCGTGGTGGCCACCCCCACCTGGGTGGGTCACCCCTCCTCCATCGCCCAGCGGATGCTGGAGCGGATGAACATGATGATGAGCGAGACCGACGAGGAGGAACGCCCCGTCGCGTTCAACCGCGTCGCCGGTGTGGTGGTGACCGGCAACGAGGACGGCGCCCACCACGTGATCTCGGAGATCGCCGGTGGCCTCATCGACATCGGCTACACCATCCCCGGCCAGGCGTGGACCTACTGGAACCGGGGCCCGGGCCCCGGCCCGAGCTACTCGGACACCGACGAGGGGCACGAGTGGTCCGCCTCCACGGGGCGCGCGATGGCGGCCAACCTGCACGCCGTCGCCCGGGCCCTGGCCGCCAACCCGATCGGCCCCCCGCCGTCCTGAGCACCGGGCTCCGGGCGGGGACGTGGCCGGGGGCCCCGGTGGTTCACGGCTCCTCTCCCCCCGCCCGGGGCGGCTCCGGCCCGTTATGCTCGCGAAGCCGGCCGCCGCCCGCCGAATCACCTGATGAGGGCCCCGGGAAGGCTCCCGATCCGCTGCTCGGCCACGGGCAGGCCCTCGAGGGAGAGGGCCTACCGATGTGGCGGTACCGAGCCGGTACTCACGGAAATCCCCGCGAGGAAATCCACCCATTCCGGTGAATCCCGCAGTTGACGCACAGCCCTGTGAATCGCCTCATTGACAGCCGCCCGGGTAACGGTCCTCGCGGTGGTATCACGCCCGGCGCGCTGCGCTGCCGCAAGCTCCCGGAAGCCGAATTCGATGATGCGTGCGGCCACGGCATCCGTCGCGCTGTGCAGGGCGGGGCTCTCCGCGTCGTCTCCCGCCTCCGGCGGGCCGGCGGCGATGGCTTGGTGCACCTGTACGGGCCCCGCCCACTGCCGGAAGCGCGGGTACCGACCCGCCTGTTCCACGAGGTGATCGACCAACTCGCGTCCCGTGGTGGACGGGGGAAGGCCGTACCTGCGGACGAACGGCTGAACGCGCTCGGCCGGCTTGTCGATGTTCACCAGGTCTCGGCGCACGGCGTCGGCGATCACCCCACCGACGTGACCGCCATCGGCTTTCGCCTTCAGGAGATCGACGACGGTGCGCTCCACGGTGGTCACCGGCAGCCCGTCGACGACGGTGATGTCCGCCGTGTCGAGCCGAGCGGTGCGCAGGTGGACGAACGGCTCAACCGTGGTGTGCCGGCGGGGCACGCTGATCTCCACGCCGGAAGCCGGAATGTCGCCGAGGTCGTGCAGTCGACAGGCCGACCCCGGTCAGACGCTTGAGTTGAACGGCATTGAGACCGAGCTTCTTGGCCCGGGCAGCGGTGACCGGACCCCACTGGTCGGCGGCGACGCCGAAAAGGATGATCACCTGCTCGGTGCGGTCCACACCGACATGGCGACACACGCGTGCAGAGATGGTTACACCCAAGAGGTAATGAACTCTGCTCCGAACACGGACCGCACCGGGATGGGCGAGTCGCTCGACGGGCCGCGGACTCCACACTCGGCAGCACCGAGTGCGGGGCCGGGGGCGAACCTCGGCCCCATACTC
>NZ_VKHT01000411.1 GCF_014141535.1 Streptomyces alkaliphilus
CCTTCGGGTACGACCTTCCCGGCGGGGAGTGCCACGATGGCTCGATGGAGCACGGGGTGGACCTCGATGCCGCGTTCGCGGTGGTGGTGCGGCGGGAAATCGCCTGGCGGGACGCCGGCCTGACGGTGGATGCCCCCTCGTGGCGTGACGGGGACGCGCCGTGGCCGGCCCCTTTCGAGACCGACCGGGCCCGGGTGCGGGACCCCGGCTCCCTCGGTGTTCGGGTGTCCGGCCCGGAAGGGGCGGAGTTCCGCGTGGTGCTCTTCCGAGGGGGATGGGTGAACGCCG
The DNA here is from genome assembly GCF_014141535.1 of Streptomyces alkaliphilus. GTDB lineage: Bacteria > Actinomycetota > Actinomycetes > Streptomycetales > Streptomycetaceae > Streptomyces > Streptomyces alkaliphilus. The sequence goes on from NZ_VKHT01000411.1 coordinate 289, forward strand.
AGGCGTGGAACGGGGACCCGGCGCGGGAGGTTGTGGCGCTGCCCGCCGCAGGTGTCGCCTCACCGGAGCGGTACGGCGCCGTCCTCGATGCCGCCGCCCGCCTCGCCTTCGGATTGCCCGGGACGGGTACCGGCGGCGGTGGCACCGGGTGAGGATGGGTGCATGACGGTGGTGCGGACGGAGCGGCTGGTGCTGCGGCGGTGGCGGGAGGAGGACATCGCCCCGATGGCGGCGATCAACGCCGACCCGGAGGTGATGCGCTGGATCGGCGACGGCTCGGTGCGGGACATCGAGAGCACCCGGGCCGGCATCGAGGCGATGGAACGGGACTGGGAGACCGACGGGTTCGGCCTCTTCGCCGTGGAGCTCGCGGACACCGGTGAACCGGCCGGCTTCACCGGCCTGGCCGTGCCCCGCTTCCTGCCCGAGGTGCTGCCGGCGGTCGAGGTGGGGTGGCGGCTGGGCCGGCCCTTCCAGGGGCGGGGCCTGGCGACCGAGGCCGCCCGCGCGGCCCTGCGGTTCGGCTTCGAGCGGTGCGGGTTGCGGCGGATCGTGAGCATCGCGCAGGTCGGCAACGACGCCTCGGAGCGGGTGATGGCGAAGCTGGGGATGCGGCCGGTGCTGGAGACGGTGGACCCCGGCTGCGGACGGCCGGTGCGGGTGCACGAGGTCACGCCGGCCGGGGCGGTGCTCGACACCCCGACCTGACCGGCTGCCGGGGGGAGTGGCCGGGGAGGCGGGGCCGGCCCCGGGGCGCCGACCGCGTGTTTCCCGTCCGAGGTGTGACGCCGGGGACGGGGGTCGCCGGGGGAGCGGCCATGGTCCCGGCCCCCGCACGGAGGGAGCGCGGTCCGGGGCGCGGAGGCCGCCCAGCACCGCTCGCGCCCCGCGCCGGTTGACGGGCCCCGGGTCGCGCCGCCGGCCACGGGCACCGACCACCGCCCGGCCGGGCCGGTCGGTCATCCGCGCCGACCGCCGCCCGGCCGGGCTCGGCCCTCCAGGCCGCTCATCCGCAGGGTGATGTTCAGACGCCCCGTCAGGCCCAGCCACGCCGGGGCCGTGCCGGGGCGCACGCGCGGCACCCCGTGGTACGCGGCGCGGGACGGCCCGCCGAAGACGAAGGCGTCCCCGCTCCGCAGCTCCACGTCGGTGTGGGGCCGCCCCCGGTTCTCCGGGTTGCCGAACCGGAAGACGCAGGTGTCGCCGAGGCTGAGCGAGACCACCGGGGCGTCCGAGCGCTCCTCGGCGTCGCGGTGCATCCCCATCCGGGCGTCGGCGTCGTAGAAATTGACCAGCGCGATGTCGTAGGCATCCGCCGGCACGGCCGGCCCCTCCGGTCCGCAGTCGGCCACCGCCTCGCGGGCCAGGGCGTCCAGCCACGGCGGGAACGACTTGACCGGGGCGCCGTCGCCGTCCACCACATGCCGGGAGTACCGGTAGGGGGACCAGTGCCATCCCGGGCAGACCTGCCGGGCGGACATCGTGCCGCCGCGCGGGGTGCGCACGGTGGGCAGGCCGGCGGGCGGCCGGGCCCACCGGCGGCAGGCGGCGAGCAACCGCCGCTGCCGGTCGGTGTCCAGCCATCCGGGCAGGTGGACGGCGCCCGGCGCGACCGTCACCGGCCAGTCCGGACCGTCGCCCGCGTCGGGCGGGTCGAAGAGCGTGTCGTGCGGTCCCACCGGTCCCGCGTCACCTCCCGATACGCATCCGGGGGAGGGAACGCCTCCGCCCGGCGGTTCCTCACGGGCCCCGTCCGCGGGAACCACCCTGCCACGCGCCACCGACACCCACCCCGTGCGGAGCGTGGTGGGCACCCCGGGGGATACGGTCGGTGCCATGGAGCAGCGGGAGCGGGGCGCGCGGCATTACGGACCGGCGGACACCGAGCGGTGGGACCCGGAGCCGGACAAGCGGCCCGGTCGCACCGCCTTCGAGCGCGATCGCGCCCGGGTCCTGCATTCGGCGGCGCTCCGCCGGCTGGCGGGCAAGACGCAGGTGGTGACCCCCGACCCGGGGGATCCGTTGCCCGCGCGGGATGTCAGCCCCCGCACCAGGCTGACCCACTCCCTGGAGTGCGCGCAGGTGGGGCGGGAGCTGGGCGCCTCCTTCGGCTGTGATCCGGATCTGGTGGAGACGGCCTGTCTGGCGCACGACCTCGGCCATCCGCCGTTCGGTCACAACGGTGAGCGGGTGCTGGACGCGGTGGCCGGGCCGTGCGGCGGGTTCGAGGGCAACGCGCAGTCCCTGCGGCTGCTCACCCGCCTGGAGCCCAAGCGGTTCCGGGGCGGGGACATCGGGGAGCCGGTCGGCCTCAACCTCACCCGGGCCGCTCTGGACGCCGCGACCAAGTACCCGTGGCCGCGCGGCGGGCACCCGGAGGGGCCGGACGCGCCCGGCGCCGCGAAGTTCGGCGTCTACGCCGACGACCTGCCGGTCTTCGACTGGCTGCGGGAGGTCGCGCCCGGGGACCGCCGCTGTTTCGAGGCGCAGGTGATGGACTGGGCCGACGACGTGGCGTACTCGGTGCACGACATGGAGGACGGCCTGCACGCGGGAAACCTGGACCCCAACCTGCTGCTCGCCGAACCCGAGCGCCGGCACGTGTTGGCCCTCGCCCTGGAACTGTACGCGCCGCCCGGCACGCCGGAGGCGGAGGCGGGGGAGGCGCTGGACCGGCTGCTGGAGGCCGAGTGGTGGCCGCACCACTACGACGGCACCGCCGGCGCGCAGGCCAGGTTGAAGAACGCCACCAGTCAGCTGATCGGCCGGTTCTGCCTGGCGGTGGAGGGGGCCACCCGGATGCGGTACGGCAGCGGGCCGCTGACCAGGTACGACGCCGAACTGATCGTGCCGCGCGGAGTGCGCCTGGAGTGCGACGTGCTCAAGGCGGTGGCCCGGCTGTACGTGGTGCTGCAACCCGAGCAGGAACGGGTGCGCGCGCGGCAGCGGGAACTGCTGGCCGAGTTGGCGGAGGCGCTGGTGGCCGGGGCCCCGGAGGGGTTGGACCCGCAGTACCGGGCGCTGTACGCGGCGGCACCGGACGAGGCGGCCCGGCTGCGGGTGGTGGTCGATCAGATCGCGGCCCTGACCGACGCGATGGCGCGGTCCCTGCACGCCCGGTTCGTCACCGGTCGTGCGGGGACCGCGCGGTCCGCCGGGAGGCGCGTCCCCGGGCGTGCTCCCGACGGTTCGTGAGCCCGGCGCTCCCGCCGCCGGGCCCGCGGTTCATCCCCGCCGGACGAACCGCTGGATCTCCGCCATCACACCGGGGTCGGTGAGGAAGGCGATGTGGTCCACGCAGGGCAGTTCGCGGTTCAGCGCGCCGCGCAGACGGGTGGAGTCGTGGGGCACGATGACGCCGTCGCAGGGCGAGTACCAGGTGCCGTAGCGGGTGGCGCCGGGAGTCTCGTCGCCCCGGGCCAGGGCCCGCAGGAAGGGGGAGCCGGGGATCATCTCGGCACAGGGCACCAGGGGCAGGCAATCGGCCGCGCGGGTGGTGCCGTGGTGGGCGCCGGCCAGCGAGACGACGTGGCCGACGTGCCGGTGCCCACCGAGCTTCTTCACGTACCACTGGGTGACGAGGCCGCCCATGGAGTGGTTGACGACGGCGACCCGGCGCGCGCCGGTGGTCCGGCGGACCTCGGCGACCAGATCGGCGAGGTCCCGCGCGGACTCGCGGTTGGAGGCCGACCAGTCGTAGCGCAGGGCGAAGAGCCGGTCGCGGTCCCAGCCGGCGGCCTCGAAGGAGTCCATCGCGGTCGCCCAGTTGGAGGGGTCCCCGGTGAAGCCGTGCACGAAGACCACCGGGGGGAGGTCCCGACCGCCGGGGTGTCCCCCTTTCCCGGCCTTCCCGGCCTTCCCTGCTGCCCCGGCCCGCCCGACCCTCTCCGCTTCACCGGCCGTGCCGGGCCCGTCGGCGACGGCCGTGGGAGCGGCGGTCACGGACGCGGTGAGCGCCAGGAGGATTCCGGCCAGGGTGGCGCCCCATCGGCGTGCGGTGCGGCGGCCTGCGCCGGGGGTGGGAACGGTGGTGGTCGAACTGCTCCTGTCTCTTATACACAACTGACGCGTCGTACTATT